>JBCCDR010000130.1:0-7543 GCA_039030675.1 Pseudomonadota bacterium
ACCAAAAATCCACGCTTGCCATTACGTCCTCTTCTTTTTAAGGCCGCGCTTGATTTGCAGCTGCCCAAAGATGAATATGCAGCAGGTCATGGGCAGCATAATAGCAGGATAGCGTGCATGGTTCGGTTTTTGGGGCTCATTGGCGCTCTGTGCCTCGCGGCGTGCGGGGAAAGTGACGGCGTAACGGCTGAGCAATTGTTTGAAGACAGTTTGCGCAGCTGCCGGGTGGATGATTTCTCTGCCCGGGTCGAAGGGCTTGGCTCGGTCTATTACACCATCATCGGCCGCGATGGGAACGACTGCAATGTGGAGATGGTGTTTATTTCGTCGCCCAACCCACAATGGGTCGACAAACCTTTGCGCGTGCGGCTCGGGGAAGACCGTAGCGGTGATGCCTTGAAAGGCGCCATCACCGCGTGCCTTGAAGGCCAAGAGCCGCAGGTGAGCGATGGCTCTTGTGATGGCGCACTCATGGATGTGCTGGGCCTTTCAGGCGGCGGAGCCCCATCGGTCGCAACAGCGGCTTTTGCAGAGGCTGGCTGCGGCAAGGCCTATACCGGCCAAGACCCCGCCCTCTACCGCATGTATGACCCTTCCAGTGATTTGTGGGGCTATGTTGATGGGGAAGGGCGCTGGAAAATCACTCCCCAATACGCCCAGGCGATGGCGTTTTCCGAAGGGCTTGCGGCTGTCATAAACGGCCAGATGTGGCAAGTGATCGACACCAGCGGCGCGGTGGCCATTCCAGATCTTGGCGATGTGCGCGCACAGGCACGCTCCTCGACCTATGGCAAGACGTTGTACCAATCACCGATGAAGCCTTTCTCCGAAGGCTGCGCCGTCTATAGCAACCAGCAAGGGCGCTATTTTCTCAGCCGGGATGGCCAGTTGTGGCTGGATAAACCAACCGACCCAATGCAGGCGGCAGCTGATAAGGTGGGTGGCATTGTCCGCGATATTGACTCTTTTCGCGGCGGCTTTGCCGAATTCCATATCGACGTTGAAGAGTTCCGCGCGCTTGATCCGCAAGGCTATATCGACAGCGCAGGGGAGGTGGCGGTAGAGCCCATCTACGCCCGTCTTGGGCCGTTTGACCCGGGCACAGGCTATGCGCGCGTCGGTCTCTCTAAAAGCCCGGAAAACTCCTTTGTGGACCGCTGGATCTATATTGATAGCAGCGGCGCGCAGGTCCTGCCCAAGGAAGGCGAGCCGCGCTATCGCAATGCTGAGCGCTTTTCCGAAGGCGTCGCTGCCGTGCGTCTTGGCCGGCAATATCAGTACATCGACACCGATGGGACCTTTCTCAACCGGGACCTCTACGACACCGCCACGCCCTTTCATGACGGCATGGCCTATGTGCGCGGCTATAACGAATATGGCTGGATTAATCGGGATGGTGATTGGGCGTTTGTGGCAGAAGACATTGGCCTATGTGATACGCAGTGGCCGCAGCAAGTCCCCTTTGACAACGGCCTTGCCCTAGTCATCGTCCGTAAGGACGGGGCAGAAGATTGCGGGGCAGGCGGCGCCATGAGCATGGGCGGCGGGGCCAATGGCTATGAAAATGGCGAATTTGCCTATGTGAATAAAGCCGGCGAGATCGTTATGCGTGAGAGCACGATATCCGCGCCTTAGTTGCCTGCGCTGGTGTGGTTTTGGCAGCGCTCGCTGGATGCGGCGAAGCGCCCGGGCCGCGTGCTGACATCTCCATCGGCATTGGGTTGGAACCGCCCAATCTGGACCCCACCAGCGGCGCGGCGGCAGCGGTAGATGAGGTCGTTTACGCCAATCTCTTCGAGGGCCTCACCCGCATTGATCGTGATGGCCACGTTAAGCCTGCCTTGGCGCGCAGCTGGGAGGTTTCTGCGGATGGACTGCGCTATGTGTTTGAGCTTGCGCAGGGGGTGACCTTTCATAACGGCGTTCCCTTTACGGCGGAGATTGCGCAGTTCTCGCTGGAGCGCATCACCGCGTCCGGCTCTACAAATGCGCAGCAACAGCTGTTTCAATCCATCAAGACCATCACGGTTCAAGGCCTTCATCGTCTGGAAATCACGCTCAGCCAGCCCGACCCATATCTGCTCGTCGCGCTTGGCTGGGGCGATGCGGTAATGGTTGAACCCTCGAGCGTGGCCACCAACGCATCACGGCCCGTCGGCACAGGGCCTTTTGAGTTTTCGCGCTGGATCACTGGCACGTCGATCACCCTGGTCCGCAACGATGCCTATTGGGGCAAGCCCGCCGCCATGGAGCAGGTGATCTTCAAAGTCATCTCAGATGCCGGGGCTGCCTATGGTGCTGTGATGGCGGGCGATGTGGATGGTATCGCCAATTTCGGTGCGCCGGAGCTGCTCAGCCAAGTGCGCCGCACGGGCCGCTATGACGTGAGCGAAGGCATGACCGAGGGCGAAACCGTTCTCGCCCTCAACATCCGCCGCCCGCCCTTCGACGAAGTGACCGTCCGCCGCGCCATCGCCCATGCCATCAATCGGCAAGATGTCATTGAGGGTGCGTTGTTTGGCTATGGCGTGCCCATTGGTAGCTTTTTCTCGCCGCTGCACCCAGCCTATGTGGATTTGACAGACCAATCCCCCCATGACCTGGACAAAGCCCGCGCTCTCATGGCGCAAGCGGCTATTCCCGACGATTTCGCGCCGACGCTGCTCCTCCCGCCAACAGGCTATGCGCGCCGCGGCGGCGAGGTGATTGCCGCGCAGCTGCGCGCCATTGGGATTAATGTGAAAATCGAAGCCATCGAGTGGGCGCAATGGCTGGCAACCGTGTTGGGCCAGGGCGATTATGACATGACCATCGTCAGCCATACCGAGCCCATGGACATTGGTTTCTTCGCACGTCCTGACAATTATTTTGGCTATGACAGCCCTGGGTTTCGCCAGCAGCTTGCCAAGAGAGATTGGGCGGCCGCCCAGCGCCAGCTTGCAAGCGACCAGGCCGCCGTCTTTCTGTTCCAACTCGCGCAGGTGGGCGTCTGGCATAAGGATTTGGAAGGCTATTGGCGCAACGCACCAATTCAAGCCACGGACGTGACAGCCTTGCGCTGGCGTGTGCCATGATGTCCCTGCGCCGTCGATTGGTGAGCGTGGCACTCACCGTTTTTGCGGCCTCAGTGGTCATCTTCGTTGCCCTAGAAATTGCGCCTGGCGATGTCGCGCGCTTCATGATGGGCGTTGAGGCTGATCCGGCCGCAGTCGAGGCGCTGCGTCAAGAGCTTGGCCTTGGAGGCCATCCCGTAGCGCGCTATTTCAAGTGGATCGGCGCTCTGTTGCTGGGCGATTTTGGGACCAGTTACACCTACCGCGTGCCGGTCGCCCAGCTGCTTGTGGAGCGCATGAGCGTCTCGCTGCCGCTTGCGGTTGGCGCTTTTCTGCTGTCATTGAGCGTTGCTGTTTTGGGCGCATTGGCCAGCGTGCATCTCAAGGAGCGGGCCGTCTCAAAGTTGATATCCGGCGCTGCAACGCTTGGCATCGCCATTCCAAATTTCTGGCTCGCTATGATGCTAGTGTTGCTGCTCTCAGTGACGTTGTCGCTGTTCCCCGCTGGCGGTTTTCCAGGCTGGCACTCTCCCGGTGCAGCCCTTGGAGCGCTGGTCCTTCCAGTCGTGGCGCTTGGTTTGCCGCAAGGCGCCATCATGCTGCGTTTGCTGCGGGCCAGCTTGCTGGATGTTGAAAGCCAAGACTTCATGCGCACGGCTCGGGCAAAAGGCCTCAGCCGCTGGCAAACCTTGGTGCGCCATGGGCTGCCCAACGCCTTTGTGCCGTTGCTGCCCATCTTGGGATTGCAACTTGCCTTCTTGGTAGCAGGCGCGGTCATTGTCGAAACTGTCTTTTATTTGCCGGGTCTGGGCCGTTTGGTGCTCCAAGCCGTGACCCAGCGCGACCTCATCACGGTCAAAGCCGTCGTGATGGTGCTGGTCCTCTGCGTTGTGCTTATCAGTTTTGCTGTCGATATCCTGGCGGCTTGGCTTGACCCGCGCTTTCAGGCAAAAGCGCAATGACGGCCCTGCGCGTTGGTGTGTTTTTGACAGGTGCGCTCTGCGTGGCAGCGGTGCTGGCGCTGGTCTGGACGCCTTATGATATCACGCGCTTTGATATCCCAGGCCGCTTTGCCAGCCCCAGCGCCGCCCATCTGCTGGGCACAGACCAATATGGCCGTGATGTCCTGTCCATGGTGATGGAAGGCGCGCGCACGGCTTTGGCTGTGGCCATCTTGGCGGTGGCGCTTGGGATGAGCGTTGGCGTTCCTCTCGGCCTGTTGGCGGCAGCGCGCGGCGGCGCGGTAGACGCTGTCATCATGCGCGGCAACGACATTGTCTTTGCCTTTCCTGCTGTGCTCCTGGCCATCTTGTTTACAGCTGTCGCCGGCCCAGGCAGCATCAACACCGTGCTTGCCGTGGGTATCTTCAACGTACCCGTCTTCGCGCAGCTGACCCGCGGCGCCGCGCGCAGCCTCTGGCAGCGGGACTTTGTGCTCGCCGCCCAAGCGTTGGGCCAATCGCCTTGGCAGATTTCGCGCATCCACATTCTGCCCAACGTTGCTAGCGTGCTGAGCGTGCAAGCCAGCATTCAAATGTCCCTCGCCATCGCCGCCGAGGCCGCGCTGAGCTATATCGGCCTCGGCGCGCAGCCACCCACAGCCAGCTGGGGGCGCATGCTGTCGGAGGCACAAACGCTGTTCGGCTATAGCCCCGGCCTAATGATCTGGCCGGGCCTTGCCATTGTTTTGGCCGTGTTCGGCTTCTCCCTGCTGGGCGATGGCCTGCGCGCCGCTTTTGGTCAGCGGAGTGCGCTTTAATGCTGCGCGTAGAAGGCCTTACGGTTCAATCGGCCACGCAGTGCGTTGTCCGCGATGTGTCTTTAAGCGTCGCGCCTGGCGAGGTTCTCGGCTTGGTGGGCGAAAGTGGGTCGGGCAAGTCTATGCTGCTGTCTGCCATCATGGGGCTGCTGCCGTCTGGCTTTCACGCCAGTGGTAATGTCCTCCTCAACGAGGAATCCCTGCTCAGCCTGTCTGAGCCCGCCATGTGCGCCATCCGAGGCCGTCGGATTGGGCAGGTCTTTCAAGAGCCGATGACAGCGCTCAACCCGCTGATGACCATCGGCGCGCAAGTGGCTGAAGCGATGCATGGCTCCGGCGATGTGGAGGCGGCGCTGGCCCAGGTCGGGCTTGATGAAACAAGTCTTGGCACCGCGCCACCGCAGCGCTACCCGCACCAACTCTCAGGCGGCCAGCGGCAGCGTGTCGCCACCGCCATGGCGGTGGCAGCCGGCCCGCAGCTGCTCTTGGCCGATGAACCAACCACAGCGCTGGACGTCATCACCCAGCAAGGGATTTTGGATCTCCTAAAGGACGAAGCCAAAGCCCGCGGACTTGCCATCATTTTCGTGACGCATGACTTGGAATTGGTGCGGCAAATCGCAACCCATGTGGCCGTTATGCGCGCTGGGGAGATCGTGGAAACCGGCCCCACCGAGACTCTCTTATCGTCACCCCAGCATGCTTATACACGCGCGCTTTTGGCTGCGAACAAAAGACCGTTGGCGCCAGCGCAGCCGCTTGGCGCGCCCGTTCTTGAAGCGCGAAATCTTAGCGTTCACTATGGCGACGTCGAAGCTGTTGCGGACGTGAACATTTCCATTCGGGCAGGCGAATGCGCAGCCTTGATTGGCCCCTCGGGCTGCGGAAAATCGACTTTAGGCCGCGCGCTGCTTGCGCTGCAGCCTTTGCGCGATGGCGAGGTCATAGTGTCAGGCAAGCGCTTCGCCGCCCCTGGCTTTACGCCCAGCCAAAGCCAGCGGCGCGCGGCACAGATTGTGTTTCAAGACCCCTATGGCAGCCTCAACCCCCGCCACACCGTCAGGCGTGTTCTCTCTGACCCCTTCGTGCTGCGTGATGATGACCCGGCAGAGCCTGCTCTGATCGCTGCGCTTGAACGGGTGGGGCTTGGGGCTGAGGATCTGCGCAAATATCCGCACCAATTCTCAGGCGGCCAGCGCCAGCGCATTGCCATTGCCCGTGCACTGATTCCCGAGCCGGAGGTGCTCGTGCTTGATGAGGCGGTCTCGGCGCTTGATGCGCAAATTAGAGCGCAAATCTTGGATCTGCTTTCCTCGCTGCGTCGCCAGATGGGGCTGTCGTATCTGTTCATCACCCATGATCTCGGCTTGCTCGATGGCTTTGCTGATAGTGTCTATGTCATGAACGCAGGCAAAATTGTGGAGAGCGGCCCAGCGGAAAAGATACTGCGCGCGCCGCAAAGCGCGTATACCAAAGCTTTGCTGGCTGCTTCACCGCATTTTCGCGCGGCGTAAGGCAGCGCCATAGCGGCAAAAGGGGGACGAATGACCGCAGCTTTCATGCCAGGCCCGCGCAACGCCATCACGGATGTGGACGGTATTCTAGTGGGCCAAGCGCAGGATGAGGCGCTGCTGACGGGCGTCAGCGTGATCAGCTGTGTCGACTCCGTCGCTGCAGCCGTTGATGTGCGCGGCGGCGGGCCAGGCACGCGTGAGACCGAGGCTCTGCTTGCGGAAAACCTGGTCCATAAAGCCCATGCGGTCGTGCTCACCGGCGGCTCCGTGTTTGGCCTGGCAGCCGCTGACGCCGTCACCTGGGCCATGAGCCAACAAGGCCAAGGCCTTAAGCTAACGCCTGATGCCCGCGCTATCCCCATCGTGCCAGCGGCGGTTCTGCATGATTTAACCTCCGGAACCCATGCGCGCTGGCAAGACGCGCCGCCCTATGCCGGCCTGGGTAAGGACGCTGTTGCCCATCTCAGCGCCGATGTTGCCCAAGGCAGTGTGGGGGCAGGGATTGGCGCGCGCGCTGGCTTAGAACGCGGCGGTATCGGCACGGCTTCGCTCGCGCTTGGAGATGGCATCATGGTCGGTGCGTTGATGGCGGCAAACCCCGTTGGCAGCGTGCGTATGGCGGACGATGACACCTTCCACGCCTGGCCGCTGGAACTAAACGAAGAGTTTGGCGGCAAAAGACCGGACGCCGCAACCATGCTGCCGTTAGCCCAACCCGATTTTCGTAAGCTCGCCGCCGCCGGCAAAGCACAAGCGGGCGGCAACACCACCATCGGCGTCGTCGCCACTACTGCGGCTCTAACGGCCAGCGAATGCAAGCGCCTGGCCATCATGGCCCATGACGGCCTGGCTCGCGCTGTCAGCCCAGCCCATACGCATTTTGATGGCGACACCATCTTTGCCATCTCGACCGGCACAGCCGCCTTGCCAGACGATGAAATGCGGCCGCTAACAGTCGCCCACATCGGCGCCGCTCTGGCCGATTGCACCGCGCGCGCGATTGCAAAAGGTGTGTATCACGCCAGCAAGACGGGAAGTGCGAATGGCTGAAGATGACAAGATCACAGTCGAGAACGTGAATGTCCCCGGTCACACAACACGCGTAAATGCAGCGAAATATGCAGCGATGAAAACCGCTCTTTGGGCAGTACTTCCACCAGAGGAACCTGGCCTTACCCAAAAGGAGATGATGGAGGCGGTCAAAGCGCATTTGCCTG
>JBCCDR010000131.1:0-7504 GCA_039030675.1 Pseudomonadota bacterium
GGTTGGCAGGTTACCTAAGGGTCGCTTGGATGCTGCTGGCTGGTTTAAGGCCGGCATTTACTTCGGCGTAAATTACGTCTCAAAAAAACTATGGCAGATAGCGCTCCATCTCATTGAGCTGTTCCAGTGGAATAGCGAGTACAGCTTGACCACTTTGTGTCTCAAACGCCGTTGCCGGCACCAAGATCATGGCAAATTCATCATGCCCATAGGCAGCCTGCGTCGTTGCAACAGCAGCGCGCGGCAAGGACATAACGGCCTGAATGATCGACCGGTGCACCACCACATCCTCAATGCGGCCTACAGTAATGCCATCCTGCGTGAGCACGGCCGCGCCAGGCGCGAGGATAGGCTCAGGCTTGGCGAGCATGGCAACCAAGCTCATGATATGGGCTGCGGCATCGGCGCTGTAGCCGGTGTGTGTCACGGCTGCGTCAGTGTCAGTCCGCTGCGCATAGGCGTCGGCCTTATAGCGCGCTAAACTCACTGGTGTTGACAGCAATGTCATTGCCATTCCTGCCACCATAAACAAACGAATACTCATGTGTCTTGCCTCTAACAGTCTTATGGCGTGCATGATGCCTGGACTGTTGATTAAAGGCGCGAAACATAAACGGGCGTTTGGTGACCTTTTTGGGGCAGGCGGCGGCGCAGTGTCGCTTGTGCAGGCTATGCTGCTGGCAGGGTCACCGACATTTTCAGCCCTGTTGGTGCGCGGTTTTCAGCGGTGATGCTGCCGCCAATGGCTTCCACACTGCGTTTCACAATCCAGAGCCCAAGCCCGAAATGCAGCGGCGCATTGCTGGCGGACGCATCCGGCCTTTGGCTGAAATAGCGGTCAAAAATTTTGGCTAAAGACGCATCGGGCACGCCTGGCCCGGCATCGGCAATCACCAGGTGCACATCCTTGCCTTCGCGGTCTGCATCAACGGTTATGGCGCTGCCCGTGGGGGCAAAACTCAGCGCATTTTCAATCAGGTTTTCCAGCACTGTCTCCAGCATCTCCTCCGATGCCAAGGCGCGCAATAAGGGCGCAGCACGCAAGTCAATGCGCACATTTTTATTTGCTGCAACAGGGACATAGCTGCTGACCAGGTGGTTGAGAATTTGTGTCACATCAACCGCCTCGCGCACTGCGGACAGGGAATCAGCTGCGACCGTATCTAAGGTTCGGGCAGCTGACACAAGCGTGTCGAGGCGCAGTGTCGCCTTCTCAATCACGTCAATGGAGATCGCAGCGTTTTCCTCCAGCGCCCCCTTATGCGCGCGCAGTGGCTCTAAGGATTGTTGAATGACGGCGATGGGTGTTTTGAGCGCATGGGCATTCTCTTCTGCCGCTTGGCGCATCAGGTCTTGCCCTTCGTCGACTGTGGCGATGAGGCGGTCAATCTCGAGTGTGACCCCACGCAGCTCCGGAACTTGAATGAGCTTTGTAAAGTCGGTTTTGCCTTGCGTCCCTGTCTGCGCGGTTTTCGCTGCTTGGCGAATGCGGCGCATGTCTAAGTAAATATCGATGAACAGCCAGGCGGAAAGCACGGCAATGATGCAATAGGTGATCAGCGCGTAGCGAAACGATGAACTCTGCCAAAAAGACTGCCCAATGCTGCTCTGCAGGAGGTCTGGCTCATTATGGGAAATCAGCACGATCCAGCAGCCGTTTTCCAGGGCGAGCGGCCGGATGAACGTAAGCAATTCCTCCTCACCACTTTGATTGAAATAGCGCTCTGCAATTGGCCGATTTCCGCGGCAGGAGGTCTTTAAAGGTTCAAAAAGCCCTGCTAATTCAAGGCGCTGGCGCTCAGCTGCGATCGCCTCTGTGCTTAATCGTGGCTCCGCAGCAATGGAGAAAAACCCGCCATCGCGGGGGTCAGGCCGATAGAAAACGCGCACAGACCGAGATGTGCTTGCCATCCGGTCGAGCTGCGCTTCCAGCGGTCCAGTGCCTTCCTGAGCGAAGGCGATGAGCTCGTCGCGCAGGGCTTCTGTCAGCATTTGCCCTTCGCGCGCGGTGGCATCAAGCAGGATGGCATTGCGCTGTTTGTCGACCAAGCGAAGTGTGCCGCCCAGAAAAACGGGCAGCAGCAGTAAAACCAGCAGGAAAACCCCAAGCCGGACGGTCAGAGACCGTGATAAAAGATGCCAAAAGCTAACCAGTCTACCCACGACACGGCCCAATCCGCGCAGCGACGTGCCGCGGCCCTAAAACCATAGGAAGCTGTGCTTGTGCTCTAGGCGGAGCTGCCGGCGCCTTGGCTTTCCCAGCGGTAGCCAAAACCGGGGTAATTGCCGATACAGTCAAAAGCGTCATCGACTGAGCGAAACTTCTGCCGGATCCGTTTGATAAACGCTCTAACATTGGCGCGGTATCCGTGTTCCCCTTCACCTGCGGTAAAGCCTTCGCCGTGCACCAGGTCATAAAGCGAGCGATAGTCGACATCGCGGCCATCACGCTCAGACATGAAGCGGACCATTTTAAACTCTGTCAAGGTAAGCGGCACATCTTTGTCTTTCCAGCGAATGCGCCGGGAGACATTATCGATGAGCATTTCACCGACCATGATTTGGTCCTCGCGCACGGCTTTGTCGGCTGCAGGCTGGGCGCGGTTGCCTTGCAATATGAGCTCAATACGGCGCTGAACGATGGAGAAGCTGCGGGATTTCTCAATGAAATCAACCGCGCCGCCGGCCAGCGCTGCCTCTTCATAAATCTGGTCGCCAAGTACCGTGAGGAAGATGACAGGCATCTCATTGCCCGTCTCGCGCAGGTTTTGCAGCACTTCGATACCGTTCAGCCCAGGCATCTTCCAGTCGAGCAGAATGACGCCGCCTTCGGCTTCATCAACCTGGTCCAGAAAAGTCTGGCCATCACTAAACGTGCGGACATAATGGCCAAAAGCCACCAAATTCCGGCTGAGCGACTCTCTAAAGAGATCATCATCATCAACAACGTAAACGGTCTGTTTCATTTCCATTGCGCGTTTGGCCTGCATCTTTTTTTGCTCCTTTTGCCCGTCAGACGCCACAAGCAGCGCCCACCGGCGCTAACGCCCTTTAGGCGCTGGGTCTGCAACAGCAACAGCGGCGGGCGCTGCGTCTGTCTCTTCCATCTGTGCCGAACCGAGATGTTCAAATTGTGCCAAACACCGCTGCGTGCTGCCGCCTTCGATCGTGTATTTCAAAGCGCGAAAGGCGCCGCTGTCTAAGTCTTTGAAAAGCTGAATGAAAAGACGGCATGGCCCGCTGGCGTAAAACCATGTTTGCGATGGTGCTTTGGTCGTCACGTCTTCCGGTTCGCCAAAAAGTGACAAAAGCATGGCGCTCTCAGCGCCGACAATCTGCGACTCAGTCAGGCTGGTCACGGGCGGTTTTTGCACCGGCAAGGGCGTGTTAAGCGCCACAGCTTTGCTTGGAATAGGGCGCGGCCGCGCGGTGGCGGGCCCCTTTGGCGGCGAGGGGACGGGCTTTGAAGGCGGCTCTGCCACGGTGGTTGTCACAGGCTCGCCGCCAGCATTTCTGCCATTGTTGCTGAACAAGCCAGTACTTTCACACCCGGGCAACATGCTGCACATAAGGGCAGCACAAAGCGCGGTTTTTGCTGTGTTTTGCACCTGCACCACCAACGTGCCGATCCACCTTTAGCCACTTATTGTTTGCATCCTGCAGTTTGACAGTGGCTTTTCAGCTGCAGTTTGTCGACGTTTGGAGTCAAATGTCCGAAAATTGTTGCAAGTGTTACCGCATCGGCAACAATTTGCTGGTCAGAAGAACTCTACACCGCCAGAATATGACGGTTATCTTTCAGATTAGCAATGCGGAGCGCGTGATCCGATGTTCAAATATGCCGCTATTGCGGTCGGCAGCTTTACTCTTTTTACCGTCGCTATGGTGGTTTACGCCTTGGTTGGGAATAATCCGAAATTTGATGTGGCGGCCGCGGAAGTGATCTTTGACCGATATCCATTTTGGCAAGAGAGCGCCGTATCATCCTATGAGGTGGTCCTTGATCCAAAATTCTCTCCTGTGTCCGTCATCCAGGCATCCGTCCGGTCACCAGCACCGGCTGTTGTGTCGCCTAAAGCACTGGCTGATTGGCGCGCAAAGGTAACGCCAGGCGTTGTTCTTGAGTTTGGATTAGAGCGATTGGAAATGCCGCCCCGCTAGAGCGGCCATCGGTCAAGCGGCATTATGCTGCAACACGCCAGCGTGTATCTATCATCTGCAGATCAGCTGCTATATGATCCTGTAGAGCTCGGGATAGATAAAGGATGACGCGGCATGCGGTATCTTCACACAATGGTGCGTGTCACCGATTTAGACAAAAGCTTAGACTTTTACTGCAACAAGCTCGGGCTGGTTGAACAGCGCCGCAAAGAGGTGGAAGCGGGGCGCTTTACCTTGGTGTTTTTAAGTGCGCCTGATCAAACAGATGCGCAGATTGAACTGACTTATAATTGGGACGCAGAAGAATACGACGGTGGCCGCAATTTCGGCCATATCGCCTATGGCGTCCGCGATATCTATAAAACCTGTGAAGAGTTGATGGAAAAAGGGGTGACCATAAACCGGCCGCCGCGTGATGGTTTTATGGCGTTCGTCCGGTCACCAGATAATATTTCCATTGAGCTCTTGCAGATCGGCAAACGCAAAGAGCCGTGTGAGCCTTGGGTGAGCATGGAGAATGTTGGGGAATGGTAGGCCACCTGGAGATTGTGCAGCTTCCTGTTCTGCACGATAATTACATCTACCTCATTCACGAGCCCGGTTCCGGCGCGACAGCCGTGGTCGATCCGGCCGTACCGGACGTACCTCTCCAGGCCGCTGCTGAGCGTGGTTGGACAATCACGCATATCCTCAACACGCATCATCATATGGACCATGTGGGCGGCAATATGGCCATAAAGGAAGCCACAGGCTGCACCATCGTGGGGCCGGGCCCTGATAACGAACGCATTCCTGGCATTGATGTTCAGGTCAACGATGGGGATGTCTTTTCATTCGGTGAGGCGCAGGCGGATATCTTCTTCACGCCCGGGCATACCCGCGGGCACATTGTCTATTGGTTCTCCCAAGATGCGGCTTTGTTTTGCGGTGATACACTGTTTGCCATGGGCTGCGGCCGTCTGTTTGAAGGCTCGCCGGAGCAGATGTGGACGTCGCTGCAAAAGCTGCTTGCTCTGCCCGATGATGCGCGTGTGTTTTGCGCGCATGAATATACCCAGGCCAACGGCGCGTTTGCGCTGAGCGTTGAACCCCAAAATGCCGCGCTTCAGGCCCGTATGGAGCATGTGAAGGCGCTGCGCGTACAGGGGCTGCCAACGGTCCCCAGCACCATGGGTGATGAGAAAGAGACAAATCCTTTTCTGCGGCCAACATCCGTGCATTTGCGCGAGACAATTGGTTTGCCATCCGCCTCTGACGTGGACGTTTTTGCCAAAACGCGGGCTTTGAAAGATCAGTTTTAAAGCGATCATGCGCGGCGCTTTTCTAGCGGTCTTGCTGTGCCTTGGAGTCATCTCAGGCGCGCGGGCATCTACGGTCATTGACCTGCGGGCCCAGGTGGCCCAAGCGCTGCCCTCTGTTGTTGGCATTATGCGCTTTGACCCCAAAAGTCGGGTGTCGACTCAATTGGTCGGCACCGGTTTTGTCGTGGTCGATGGCAAGCACATCATTACCAACGCCCATGTGGCCCGCTTGCCCAGCGCGCAGTCGCAAACAAAGATCACCTATTTTGCTGTCATCGTTGCGCCCGGCAGCGCGCCGCAGCGGCTGCGTTTGCAGCTGGTTGACCGCGATGCGCGTTATGATTTGGCGTTGCTCAAGCTACCGCAGGCTGCCGATGCTTTGCCTGTTCTGCCGCTGATCGCGACCCCGGATCCCATGGTTCCCGGTGCGCCTGTATTCTCCATTGGTTTCCCCATAGCCGGCGCGCTAGGGCCTTTTCCAGCGGTCTCCAGCGGCATCATCTCTGCTGTCACCCCCAGCATCAGCCCGCAGATGCGCGCCAGCCAGCTCGACGCTGCCATGCTGAAAGCGCCGCGCTTTGCCCTGTATCAGCTCGATATGACCGCCTATCCAGGCCAATCAGGCAGCCCGCTGCTGGACGCATCGACGGGCCGCGTTTTGGGCGTTGTTAACGCGACCAAGCTGAAATCCACCAAAGAGAAGGTGCTCAGCGATCCAAGCGGCATTAGCTATGCCGTTATGGCCGCTGAGCTGCGCACTTTTTTATTGCGTAACGGCTTAAAACCATAAGCCATCTGGCCATTCACCATTGGTTCAGGCGCAGTGGTGTTAAGTGCGTCCCATCGCAGGGAAACCAAAGTTAAGAGTGGAAAAAAACAGAATGAAAAAGCTCGTCCTTCTTGCCAGCATTTTTGCACTTGCAAGTGCTTCGTCGCTCCAGGCTCAGGAAGCAGATAGCAAAGAGGCTGAATTGGACAGAACGCCGCGAAACTGCTTGCCGATTGTCCAGCTGCGGCGCTCGCATGTGATTGATGATGAGAACATTGTGTTTGAATTGCGCGGCCGCGATTACTTCTTAAGCCAGCTGCCAAATCGCTGCCCGCGGCTTGGGTTTGAGCGCTCGTTTTCTTATGCCACGTCCATAACGCAGCTCTGCAATGTCGATATTATCACTGTGCTGCAGAACTTTGGTGGACGCATCTCGCCCGGACCGTCTTGCGGTCTTGGGATGTTCGTTCCCATCACCAGAGATGAGTTTAAGGCTCTTCGCAAAGGCGAAGAGGTGGCGATCGACGGGATTGAAAAGAAAGAGGGCCGCTAAAGCTTAAGCCCTATCTCCCGCCATCTCAGCGCGCACTTTCTGCCGCAAAACATCAATCGGCACCAGCTTCCCGCGATGCTCGAAATGCCAATATGTCCAGCCATTGCAGGCTGGCGCGTTTTGGACATGCGCGCCGATCTTATGGATAGACCCTGTTGCATTGGCGCTGACCAGCGTGCCGTCTGAGCGCACTTTTGCTGCGTGGGCGCGGCGCGGTGCGTAGAGTTTCATACCGGGTTCCACCAAGCCGCGTTCCACGAGGGATCCAAACGGCACACGCGGCGCGGTGCGCGCGTTCTCTGTCATGTCAAGACCAGGCGTGGGCGCTTGTTCCACACCGCTGATGCGTGCAGTGGCCACTTCAATGTAGCGGCGCTCGCGTTCAATGCCGATATAGTGGCGGCCGAGTTTCTTCGCGACAGCGCCCGTGGTGCCGCTGCCGAAAAACGGGTCGAGCACGACATCGCCGGGCTGGCTTGCGCTCATGAGGACGCGGTAAAGCAAAGCTTCTGGTTTCTGCGTTGAGTGCGCTTTTTCCCCATCACCCATCCGAATGCGCTCATTGCCGCTGCAGATCGGCAAATGCCAATCTGAGCGCATCTGCACGTCGTCATTGAGCGCCTTCAGGGCAGGGTAGTTAAAGGTATAACCTTTTTGCTCTTGAGATTTCGCGCACCACAGCAGTGTTTCATGCGCGTTGGTAAAGCGTGTGCCGCGGAA
>JBCCDR010000132.1:0-7408 GCA_039030675.1 Pseudomonadota bacterium
ACCCGTGTTTCCGCCGTGAAAGGGCGGCGTCCTAGACCGCTAGACGAAGGGGCCTGCATGACGTGCTGAGCGCGCGGTTTACTAGCCAGGCCCATCGGCGTCAAGCACCTTGACGGGATAAAAGGGCGCATTGGCAAGCAACGTCACTTACTGAGCTGGAGCAGCGTCCAAAAGATGCAACTCTGCCTTGGGCGTGCTTGACCAGTCATCGCGCTTGAGGCGTCCAGCCAGGTGAAACCGCTGGCCAACGCCGCCGAGCAGACGCGCGCCCATTTCCGTTTGCGCGGTGCGAAAAGCGATGACCTTCAGCCGCGCGCTCGACGTGTCTTTAACAAACAGCCGGACATGGTCCGTCCCGACCACATCCGCTTTCTCAATGGTCACGTTGGCAAAGGCTATTTTCGGCGCTGGATTGCCCACACCAAAGGGGCCGATCTGGTTCATGTCATCAATAAGCTCTGGCGTTGCCCCGCCAACGCTCAGCAAGCAATCGATGGATAAAGCCCGAGCCAGCCGCGCCGTTTGGATCTGGCTCTGGAGCAGTGAAGTCAAATGACGCTCCAATGCTTCGATGTTGCTCTCCTGCACGGTCAGGCCTGCAGCCATTGCATGCCCCCCGCCCGCTTCAAGCAAACCTGCCGCCCGCGCATCGATGACGGCATTGCCGAGGTCCACGCCGGTGATGGACCGCCCTGAGCCTTTGCCGATCCCGTTTTCGTGCCCAATGACGATTGCAGGGCGTTGGAATTTATCCTTCCCCCGACTTGCCACAAGGCCGATAACGCCGGGATGCCAACCCGCGCCGCTGACAACGATGAGCGGCGCGTCGCCTGGGTCCCCAATAAGCGCTAAGGCTTGGTCGGTGACTTCGGCTTCGAGCACGCGGCGCTCTTGATTGAACGCATCAAGCTGGGCGGCGATGCTCGCCGTCACTTCAGGGTCATCGCTTGTGAGCAGCCGCGTGCCCAGCGAGGATTCGCCGACGCGGCCGCCCGCATTGATGCGTGGACCGAAGACAAAGCCAAGATGACCACTGTCGGGCCGCTCATCCAACCGGGCCACATCAGCAAGCGCGCGCAGCCCCATATTTTGACGTTGAGAGAGGACCTTCAGCCCTTGGCGCACAAACAGCCGGTTAAGGCCGGTGAGCGGCACCACATCGCATACGGTGCCAAGCGCGACCATATCGAGGAGGTTGATGAGCGGAAATTCCGGGCGCTCCTGGGTGAAATACCCCGTCTCGCGCAGCTGGCGCTGGACGGCCACCAAGGTCAAAAACACAACGCCGACAGCTGCCAGCATGCCAAGGCCTGAGCTATCGTCGAGCCGGTTGGGATTGACGGCAGCAACACAGGGCGGCAGCTGCGCATCGGCCTTGTGATGGTCTAAAACAATGACCTCAAGCCCCTCACCCTGTGCCGCCTTAAGGGCCTCATGCGCTGCAATCCCGCAGTCGACGGTGATAACGAGTTTGGTGCCACGCCCTGCGATGGATGTCATGGCGCCGGCAGAGGGACCATAGCCTTCTGTCATACGGTCGGGAATATAGGCATCTGCGCGACCGCCCACGCCGTTGATAAAGCGCAGCAGGCAGCCTGCTGATGTGGCGCCATCGACGTCATAGTCACCAAAAACGGTGATGGGTTCGCCGGCCTTGATTGCCTTTGCAATGCGGCAGCTGGCTTGATCCATATCGGCAAGCGAGGATGGATCAGGCATTTCGCTTCTCAGCGTGCCGCGCAAAAAGGCATCCGCTTCTAATAGCCCGACGCCGCGCGCGCTGAGCAGGCGCCCGGTCATGTCAGAGAGGCCGTAGGTTTGAGACAGGCTCGCGGCTATATCATCCGCAGCGGGCGTCAGCGACCAGCGCTGACCAGACAGGGACTTGGCAACGCCCAAAAACGGCGTGTGATCAATAGACAGCGCTGCAGCGCTACTTGCCATTGGCGCCATGTTCTCCTTTCACCCAGCGAATGGTTCCGGTTGCAGAGCGCATCACAACAGAGTGGGACGTAATCATCTCGCCTCTCCGGTGCACACCCTCCAGTAGCGACCCATCCGTAACACCCGTTGCGGCAAAAATCACGTCGCCTGAGGCGAGGTCTTCCAAGTCATATTTCCGGTCAAGATCTTCAATGCCCCAGCGGCGCGCACGGCCGCGTTCAGCGTCATTGCGGAACAAGAGGCGGCCCTGGATTTGGCCGCCTGTGCAGCGCAGAGCAGCGGCCGCCAGAACGCCCTCTGGCGCGCCGCCGGACCCCATATAGAGATCAATGCCCGTGTCAGGATTGGTCGTTGCAATCACGCCAGCGACATCGCCATCAGGAATCAGCGTAATGCCGCAGCCAATGGCGCGCAGCTCTTTGATGATCTTTTCATGCCGCGGACGATCAAGCACGCACGTCATCACATGAGACGCCGGACAGCCTTTGGCCGCTGCAACAGCTTCCACATTTTCCGCAACGGACTTGTCCAAATCAACAATCCCTTTGGGAAAGCCGCCGCCGACGGCGATTTTGTCCATGTACACATCCGGGGCATTGAGCATGCAGCCACCCTCGGAAATCGCCAGCACAGCAAGGGCGTTAGGGCCTGCTTTGGCGGTAATCGTCGTACCTTCCAGAGGGTCAAGGGCGATATCGACTCTCGGGCCTTTGCCGGTCCCGACCTTCTCGCCGATATAAAGCATGGGCGCTTCGTCGCGCTCACCTTCCCCGATGACAACAGTGCCCTCCATATTGATGTCATTGAGCGCGCCGCGCATGGCTTCGACAGCGGCAGCATCAGCAGCTTTCTCATCGCCTTGGCCAATCTGGTCCATGCAGGCAATGGCCGCCGCTTCGGTGACACGCACCATCTCAAGCACGAAAATACGGTCTAAATTGCTTGGCTTTTGGGCCATAGTGCCCCTCCCCTGTTGGTCACTGCTCAGAACTGCGTGATGCGGTAACAGCTCTATATGTCATCATCGTAAATGCGCAATATGGCGGGCTGCGAAATCACAACGTCTAGATCGGCAAGCGCCTGGGCAGCCTTTTCGATCACCGCGTTCGAGCAGCGATGCGTGGTGAGCACGAACATCACCTCGCCATTTCCTGCCGTCTCGCGCTGCAGCAGGCTGTCCATGCTAATCCCCAAATCGCGCACCACTTCGGCAATGCTGGCGGCAACGCCGACTTTGTCTTGAACTGTGAGGCGGATGTAGAATCGCCCCGTGCTGGCATCATCCTCCGCGCGGGCGGATTTTTGCAGAGCTGGAGTGGGCACGCCAAACACCGGCGCCCGCGTTCCGCGCGCGATGTCAATGATATCTGCCACCACTGCGGAAGCCGTTGGCCCTTCGCCAGCGCCGCGCCCTTCCAAAACCACACGGCCCACAGGATCGCCGGAAAAAGTGACGGCGTTGAAGCTGTCTTCCACCATGGACAGCGGGTGGGCAATCGGCACCAATGTGGGCGCGACACGCTGCTCGAGCGCGCCATCAATCAGCTGGGCGTGACCGATGAGTTTAAGCCGGTAGCCAAGCTCACGCGCATATTCCAAATCTGTGGGCGACACGGCACGGATGCCATCCGTTTTCACGCCCGCAAAATCAATCTGCGTACCAAAGCAAATGGAGGCGAGAATGGCTAATTTATGCGCAGCATCAATGCCATCAATATCGAAGGTGGGATCAGCTTCTGCATAGCCCAACCGCTGCGCTTCAGCGAGCACGTCAGCGAAGTCCGTGCCCTCTTTGTCCATGACAGAGAGGATGTAATTGCACGTGCCGTTCAAGATGCCTTGCACGCTTTCGATGGTGTTCGCTGCAAGACCATCGATCAGTGCTTTGATAACCGGAATACCGCCAGCTACAGCCGCTTCAAAGCGTAGCTGGACATCCGCCGTTTCCGCCTGCTCAGCTAGGGAAAATCCATGGTGGGCGATCAACGCCTTATTGGCAGTTGCCACGTGGCGACCAGCGGCGAGGCTGGCACGGGTCAGGGCCAAAGCGGGGCCATCCGAACCGCCCATCAGCTCAACCACCACATCAACAGGCGCATCCGCTAATGCGACTGGGTCATCAACCCAGCTATACGCGTCCAGCGGCACGCCGCGGTCTTTACCGCGTGAGCGTGCACTCACATGGGTGACCTCCAGAGGCCGGCCAGCGCGGGCGGCGAGTGTCTCTGCTTGCCCGCTCAGAATTTTCAAAACGCCAACGCCAACAGTGCCGAGGCCGGCGATGGCTATCTTCAGGGGGTCTGCCATACTCTTTTACGCCCCAACCGCGACAGGGTCGGTCTGGGTCAAAAAGCGCTTTATGTTGCGTGCTGCTTGGCGAATGCGGTGCTCATTCTCCACCAAAGCAATGCGCACATGCCCCTCCCCATATTCGCCAAAGCCAATGCCGGGGGATACAGCCACGCCAGCGTGCTGCAGGATCTGCTTAGAAAACTCCATGGAGCCGAGATGCTCAAAACCGGCTGGTAGCTTGCTCCAAGCAAACATCGTTGCAGCCGGCGCGGGCACCTCCCAACCGGCCCTGGTAAAGCTCTCAATGAGCACATCGCGGCGCGCTTTATAAATCGCGCGGGCTTCTGCCACGCAGTCTTGCGGGCCATTCAGCGCAGCTGTTGCAGCGACCTGGATGGGCGTGAAGGCACCATAGTCAAGATAGCTCTTCACGCGCGTCAAAGCGCTGATCAGCGTCGGATTACCGGCCGCAAAGCCAATGCGCCAGCCAGGCATGGAATATGTCTTGGACATTGAGGTGAATTCGACGGCCACATCCTTCGCGCCAGGGACCTGCAGAATGGAGGGCGGCGGATTGTCCTCGTCAAAGTAGATTTCCGAATAGGCCAAGTCGGAGAGGATGTAGATGCCCTGAGAGCGTGCGAAGTCGACAATTTCGCCGTAAAAATCCAGGTCGACGACTTGCGCTGTGGGGTTGGACGGGAAATTAACAACCACGGCGATTGGCTTGGGCACGCTGTGTTGCACGCCGCGCTCAAGCTCGCGCATATAATCATGCTCTGGGCTAATCGGCATGTGCCGAATGGTGGCGCCCGCAATCATGAAGCCGTAAGGGTGGATCGGATAGCTGGGGTTTGGCGACAAGATAACGTCGCCCGGCGCAGAAATCGCCTGGGCGAGGTTTGCCAGGCCTTCTTTAGACCCGATGGTGACGATGGCTTCGCGCTCGGGATCAATCTCCACGCCGAAACGACGATCATAATAGCGCGCAAACGCCTTGCGCAGGCCCGGGATGCCGCGAGACTGGGAGTAGCGATGCGTTTTTGGGTCAGCGATGGCCTCGACCATCTTATCAATGATATGTTGCGGCGTCGGCAGATCGGGGTTGCCCATCCCAAAATCGATGATGTCATCACCGCGCGCGCGCGCTTCTGCTTTGAGCGCATTGACTTCAGCAAACAGATAAGGCGGCAGACGTTTGATTCGGTAAAAATCTTGGGGCATGACGTTGGGAAAGTTCACTAATCGGCTGAGGACTGGCTTATAGAACCACATAATGCGGAAAGCGAGACGTGAATGAGACCTTTTTTCGCAGTCCGCAGAGTGGAAAACACATACTAGGCTTTTGTATGGTTGCAAAAAGGTTGCTACTGAGCGCCAAATTGCAAAAAACGCATGTACACGCGGGAGCTACGGCACATGAGCGACACTGACGTACAACCACTGCAGCTATCTGAAGATATGGCGGAGCACATGGCGGCTTTGGCCAAGCGATCTCAAGACATGATCGCTGACTTTATGAGCCGGCAGCCTGCAACCATCAATCCAGATCCGATGAACTTAGGGCCATCGCTGATGGAAATGTCAGCGCTGATGTGGGCTGACCCCTCTAAGCTGGTCGAAAGCCAAATGTCCCTCTGGCAGGATTATATGCGGCTTTGGCAAAACGCGACCCTGCGCATCCTGGGCGAAGAACCTGAGCCGCTGGTGTCTGAACCCAAAGGCGATCGGCGCTTTAAAGATCCGCAATGGCGCGACAACATCGTTTTTGATTTTCTGCGCCAAGGCTATCTGCTCACGGCCAATAACATTGTGCGGACCGTGTCCGATGTTGAAGGGCTGACGGACAAAGAAAAGTCCAAAGTGGATTTCGCCATCAAGCAATTTGTCGACGCCATGAGCCCTTCCAATTTCGTGATGACCAATCCCGAAGTTCTGCGCACGACGCTCGAAGAGCGCGGCGAGAATTTAATCCGCGGCCTAGAAAACATTCTGGTCGATTTAGAACGCGGGGACGGCAAGCTCGCCACACGGATGACCGACGAGCGCGCCTTTGAAGTGGGCGGCAATGTTGCCGTGACGCCTGGCAAGGTCGTGTTCCAGAACCGCATGCTTCAGCTACTGCAGTATTCCCCGACGACAGAGACGGTCTATGAAAAACCGCTCCTGTTCCTGCCGCCATGGATCAACAAGTTCTACATTTTGGACCTCACCGAACAGAAAAGCATGATCAAATGGTTGGTCGATCGCGGCTTTACCGTGTTCTGCGTGTCATGGGTGAATCCAGACAGCGAGTATCGCGACGTCTCCTTTGAAAACTACATGACGGAAGGTGCGCTGGAGGCGATGCGCGTGGTCCGCGAGATCTGCGGCACCGACGATATCAACACCGTGGGCTACTGCATTGCTGGCACCCTGCTGTCATCCACCCTCGCCTATCTGAAAGCAAAAGGGCGCGAGAAAGAGGTGAATGCCGCGACGTTCTTTACGGCTCAAGTTGATTTCCAAGATGCAGGCGAGCTGCTGGTGTTTGTGGACGAAGAGCAGATTGATAACATCAACACGCTGATGGATGAAAAGGGCTATCTCGACGGGCAAAATATGGCGCAGACGTTCAATATGCTTCGCTCGAACGATCTGATTTGGTCTTTCGTGGTCAACAATTACCTGCTTGGCAAAGACCCCTTCCCGTTTGACCTTTTATACTGGAATTCTGACGCAACACGCCTGCCGCAAGCAATGCATCAGTTCTATCTGCGCAATATGTATCAGGACAATGCGCTCATTCAGCCAGGCAACATTGTGCTTGATGGCGTGCCAATCGATTTAACGACGGTGAAAACCGACATGTACATCCAAGCCGGGAAAGATGACCATATCGCACCGGCACGCTCAGTCTTCAAAATGCTGCATACCTTCAAAGGCAACATGCGCTTCATGCTTGCCGGCTCGGGCCATATCGCCGGCGTGGTCAACCCGCCTCAAGCGAAAAAATACATGCACTGGACAAACACGAAGAAGAAAGCCGCTGACCTCGATGAATGGCTGGAAACAGCAAAAGAGCATCCGGGCTCTTGGTGGGAAGATTGGGAACGCTGGCTTTCGCGCCGGTCTGGCAAGAAGGTGGCAGCGCGCACCCCTGGAAGCAGTAAGGCCTATCCTGCTCTAGAGA
>JBCCDR010000133.1:0-7397 GCA_039030675.1 Pseudomonadota bacterium
ACGCGCCCTGGCCTCAGCGCCTGATCCGCACTGCACGCAAGCAAATCGGCGTCACGCGATGGTATGATCCAGCCTATGTCGGGCTCGATTATCCCGGCGGGGATGTACCGGAAGACCGCGGCGTGTGCATCGATGTCGTCATTCGCGCCTATCGCGACGCCTTCGAGTTCGACTTCCTGCACGCCATTCATGAGGCTCTGCGCGACCATTTCAGCGCCTATCCGGATCGCTGGGGCCTGAAAAAACCAGACCGCAACATCGACCACCGCCGCGTGCCCAATCTGGAAACCTTTTTAAGCCGCCAAGGCGCCCAGCTGCCGATCACCGAAACGTCAGACTTTCAAGCCGGCGATATCGTGACCTGGCGGATCAGCGGGCGCCTGCCGCACATCGGCATTGTCTCTGGCAAAACCGCGAAGGATGGTACACCGCTCATCCTCCATAACATGGGCTGGGGGACGCAGGAGGAGAATGTGCTCCATGCGTTTCCGAAGGTGGCGCATTTTCGCTTTACCCCTTAGGGCTCGGAGAGAGCGCCCTGCTGCGCAAACGCCATTTAATCCCCCATTTACCATGTTTGCCTATCCTCCAACGCCAAAGCGGCTGGGGTGGACACACAAGCGTATGGGGCAACCTGCATATTCTTTGTCTCAATTGATCAAGGCGATATCTGTCTATCGACCGGCGCAGTGCCAAGCCGATTTAGAGTGCGACTTACTCGACAAAACGAAGATCGGCCTTGGTGTTGTCGGTCAAGAGAAGGCGTTTTCAAACAAGTCCAGTGGTGCCCAGCGCTATGTTTTGGGCCAAGTCACCGCCGCCCTTGCCAAGGCGCGTAGCCCGCGCGAGACGCTGCTGCTCCTAAACCTACAGCTGCGGTTGCAGTTTCGCTATGAGACGTGGATGCGTATCGCGCGGCTGCTGCTGACTGCGGACTTAAGGCTGTATGAACTGCAAGCCAGCGTCTATCAGCTCGGCACGCTTCGCTTCACGTCCTTGCAAGTTTTCACGCCCTTTGAAAAAGAAAAATCAGCTCACTGGATGCGCTTGCTCTATCAGCGCGTTATTGCCGTCTCGCGGGTGGTCTCGAAAAAGGCGGGTTTAGAGGTCTACGAACCAACCGCCCCGGCGCCTGGTGAGCGCGCGCGCATGTTGTTTTGCGTCACCGAAGTGTCGCCAGGAGCAGCCGCTATTCTGCCCCAAATCCTGGACATCGCGCTGCTATGGCACCGCTTGTTTGACGTTGACGTGATGGTGGTCGACACTGCCATTCCCGCTAAGAGGCCGGTGTCTTTGCTCTTTGACGGCACATATTTGCCGCCCATACCAGGCTTGTCGGAACGATCCTGCGTCACGCACGGCGGCCAAGAATTTCCCTTCAAGCATAACCCGCATGAGATTGTGTCCGCCAAAAGCTTTGCTTGGATGTCGGCCGTTTTACGCGACTTCAGGCCCAACGGCATCGTGACGCTTGGGCCTGGCAATGTTGTGCTGGAGGCCATGGTGTCCGGTCCGCGCTGCCTAGCGCTCCCGCATGTCAATGAAGTGCCTCTATCGGCGATGCATAATCTGGCCGTTACCGAGCCACCCAGTCCCCTCGGCATGCGCTTGCTTGGCAGGGCAGGCGTGCCAGCCTCTCAGCTGACGCAGTTCCCGCCAGCTTATCGGCTGCCGGTGCACTCTGCATCGGTTGATCGGGAGAGCCTCGGGGTCGCCCAGGATGCGTTTGTCTTCGCCATTGTCGGCATGCGGCTAGAAAATGATCTCACGCCCGCATTTCTGGCCATGCTCGCTGATATTGCAGCCCAGGTTCCAAGCGCACATTTCCTTCTTGTGGGCCCATTGGCGAACACCGATATCGTGACGCAAGCCGCCGGTGATCTTGCGCCGCGCACGACCATCCTGGGTGTCCGGCCGGATGTGTTAGACATCCTGCAGGTCTGTGATGCCTATCTCAACCCGCCCCGCCAAGGCGGCGGCACCTCTGCCGCGTGGGCCCTGTCACAGGGTCTGCCGGTGGTGACGTTGAGGGATGGCGATGTCGCTGGGATCTCAGGCGAGGATTTTTGCGTGGATGACGCCAGCGATTTTGTGTTCAGAGCCGCAGCTCTTGCCAGCAACAAAGCCCTCTACAGCGCCCAGCGCAGCGCTGCCGAGCAGTGCTGGGCAAGGCTGTCAGACGAAGAGGGCCGTGTGCGTGCCTTGGTAAGCGTGTTTGACGGCGCGCCTGTTCAGGATTTGGCGGCCTGCGCCTAATCTAAAGATAGATTTTCCGCGTTAAGCGCGAAGTTTTGCTCCTTCATGCCTTAATTGTTCCATTCCTCATCCGTCATTCCCGTGCTCGTCACGGGAATCCATTCCTGGGCCTATTTTCTTGTATCAACCGCTCAGGACTGGATCTCTGTGACAAGCACAGAGATGACGAAAGTGAAGTGCGAACCCGACGCCGCTACTGTAAGATATTCCTTACCAACCATCATTTGGATGTTGTACTTTTGCGGCCATGGCAGAGCTGGTCTTTGAGATATGGGGCAATGAGCACGGATCGACACTCCTCAGGGTTGGGCAGCAATCGGATGAGTTGCGTCTGCTAGAGCCGGAACCGTTGAAGTTGCTACACACCTTTACGGCGTGCTCTGTGCATGAAGCCTTTCAGAAAAACAATGATTTCCTTGGCTTTGGTATTTGGGATTCCGGAGATACACCGGACGTAATGTTTACTGACCTCGAAGCTGAAGAGCAGCGCCTATATTTATCAAAGCGTGTTACTGACTAAGGCCTGCTGTGTGTTCGACTTGGCTGTCTGAAACACCCTCAAACATCCAAATTCGCCACCGACAGCGCATTGTCCTGAATGAACTCGCGCCGGGGCTCGACAACGTCGCCCATAAGCTTGGTGAACATTTCATCGGCGGTGTCTGCCTGTTCGATTTTGACCTGCAGGAGCGTGCGCACGTCGGGGTCTAAAGTGGTTTCCCAGAGCTGGTCTGGGTTCATCTCGCCCAGGCCCTTGTAGCGCTGCATGGAGATGCCTTTGCGGCCCGCGGCGAGGACGGTGTCGAACAGGCCGGTGGGGGTCCAGACGGATGTTTCTGTCTCTTTGCGCTGGAAGGTGGCAGCGCCCTTGAAGGCCTCTGTCATGGGCGCGATGAGACTGGCGAGTTTGCGTGCTTCGCCGGAGCCGAGAAGGGCGGTGTCGAGCACATAATGGTCGGTGACGCCGCGCAGGACGTGGCTGAACGCATAGCCGCCGGTTTCTGCGGCTTGGCCACTCCAGCCACCCGCCGTGTCTTCCCCGTCGATGATGAGGCTGCCTTTGCGATTGAGGCGCTCGGCGACGGCTTCGGCCGCTTTGGTGCGGGCATCTTTGTCGGCAATAACCGTGCCATCGAGGCCGCCGACCAGGCCGAGCTCTTCGACGAGGCGCGTGTTATAGCGCGGCGGGATGGAGCCAAGCAGCAGGCGGATGCGCCGGATGGTGGTGAGCATCTCGCGCAGGTCGTCGCCGCCGCGGTCGCCGGCGTCGGTGCGCAAAATGGCCTCGCTCAGCCCGCTGTCGATCAAGTAGCTGTCCATGGCCGGGTCGTCTTTGAGATAGACTTCCGACTTGCCGCGGCTGACTTTATAGAGCGGTGGCTGGGCGATGTAGAGGTGGCCGCGCTCGATGAGCTCAGGCATTTGCCGGTAGAAGAAGGTGAGCAGCAGCGTGCGGATGTGCGCGCCGTCCACATCGGCGTCGGTCATGATCACGATTTTATGGTAGCGCAGCTTTTCAATGTCGAAGTCATCGCGGCCAATGCCGGTGCCCAGCGCGGTAATCAGCGTGCCGATTTCATTGGACGAGAGCATGCGGTCAAAGCGGGCGCGCTCGACGTTAAGGATTTTGCCCCTTAGAGGCAGGATGGCTTGGTATTTGCGGTTGCGACCTTGCTTGGCTGAGCCGCCAGCGCTGTCGCCCTCGACGATGAAGAGTTCGGATTTCGCCGGGTCGCGCTCTTGGCAGTCCGCCAGTTTGCCGGGCAGGGAGGCGACATCCAGCGCGCCTTTGCGGCGGGTGAGCTCGCGTGCCTTTCGGGCCGCTTCACGCGCGACGGCAGCATCCACGATTTTTTGGACGACGTTTTTGGCTGGGCCAGGGTTTTCTTCAAACCACTGGTTTAACTTGTCGCCGAGCAAACCTTCCACAGCCGGGCGCACTTCTGAGGAGACCAGCTTGTCTTTGGTTTGGGACGAGAATTTGGGGTCTGGCACTTTGACGGAGAGCACGCAGCTCAGCCCTTCGCGCGCGTCATCGCCAGAGATGGAGACTTTCTCTTTCTTCGCCAGGCCGCTGGAGGTGACATAGCTGTTGATGGTGCGTGTCAGCGCTGCTCGGAAGGCCGCGAGGTGCGTGCCGCCATCGCGCTGGGGGATGTTGTTGGTGAAGCACAGCACATTTTCATGGTAGCTGTCGTTCCACTGCATGGCGATTTCGACGCCGATTTCGTCGCGCTCGCCGACGACCGTGACGGGGTCGCCAATGAGGCTGGTCTTGTTGCGGTCGAGATATTTGACGAACTCTGTGATGCCGCCTTCATAGTAGAGCTCGACGATGTACGGTTCGACCCCGCGGCGGTCTTCTAGGAAGAGGCGGACGCCGGAATTAAGGAAGGCGAGCTCGCGGAAGCGGTGTTCGAGGCGCGCAAAGTCAAAATCAATGCTTGGGAAGGTTTCCAGCGACGGCAAGAAGGTGATTTCCGTGCCGGATTTGCCGGGGGCGTCTCCGACCACTTTCAGATCCGCGTCCGGCTCGCCATGGCGGAAGGTCATGGTGTGCTCTTTGCCGTCGCGGAAGATGCGCATGTCGAGGCGTTCTGACAGGGCATTTACCACGGACACGCCCACACCGTGCAGTCCGCCGGAGACTTTTTAGGAGTTGGAATCGATCTTCCCGCCGGCATGCAGCTGGGTCATGATGACCTGCGCGGCTGAGACGCCTTCTTCGGCATGAATATCGACCGGAATCCCGCGCCCATTGTCGGTCACGGTGATGGAGCCTTCGGCGTTTAAAATCACGCGAATGAGGTCGCAGTGGCCGGCCAGGCTTTCATCGATGGCATTATCAGTGACTTCGAAAACCATGTGGTGCAGGCCCGAGCCATCCTCGGTGTCGCCGATATACATGCCCGGGCGTTTGCGGACAGCATCTAAGCCCTTGAGAACCTTGATGGAATCAGCGCCATACTCTTCTGGCTGGCTGGCAGTTTCGTCGCTCATGGGCGGCTCGCTTTAAAGGCTGTCATCGTCCTGTAATTTCTAGCCTTTTTCCGAGTCGGGTGCAATCTTTCCGTCACTGATTCGAAACACTTGTGCACGGCCTTCGAACGCACTGAAAAACGCTTTGTCCGTGCCGGTTATCCAGCTCTGGCCATGCTGGCGTGAGAGCCGCTCAAACAGGGCTTGCCGGCGCTCTGGATCCAGGTGCGCGGCAACCTCATCCAGCAGTAAAATCGGCCCGTGCCCGGTGAGCATTTCCACCATATGGGCGTGTGCGAGGACCAGTCCCACGAGCAGCGCTTTTTGCTCCCCGGTAGAGCATTGGTCTGCCGGTTGGTCTTTGGCGGCGTGGCGCACCAGCAGGTCTGTGCGGTGTGGTCCTGTCAGCGTCCTGCCTGCCGCCGCATCACGGGCGCGGCCTGCCTGCCACTGCGCGCACAGCATGCTTTCCACCGCACTGGCGCTGTCTTGCGCCATGGCGCCTTCTGCGGCGCCTTCTAGGGCTATGAGCGCTTTGGGAAATGCACTTTCTGGCTGGGCCTCGATGGCGAATGTGAGTTGGTCGAGCAATTCCAGGCGGCTTGCAGCGATGGCGGCCGCGTGTTCGGCCATCTGCGTTTCAATGGCGCTTAACCAGGCCTGGTCGGCCGGCGTGTCTTGCGCGAGGAGCGCATTGCGTTGCCGCATGGCTTTTTCATAGGCGCTTACGGCGCTCGCATGGGCTGGGTTCAAAGCCAGGACCATACGGTCCAAAAAACGGCGGCGGCCGGTTGTGCCTTCTAAGAACAGTCGGTCCATCGCAGGCGTGAGCCAGGAGAGGCTGAGATATTCGCTCACGGCCATAGGGCCGGATGCGGCTGCGCCATTGATGCGCACAATCCGTTTTGAGCGGCTCGCAGGGTCCAGGCCCACGCCTATGTCGGCTAAGACGTCGTCATCTGCACTGAGCTGTGCAGCCACAGCCCAGGCCTGCTCGCCGGGCTGCCGGCATGGCTGTTGTAGCGTGGCAGAGCGCAGGCCGCGGCCCGAGCCTAGAAAGCTGATGGCCTCCAGCACATTGGTTTTACCGATGCCATTGGGCCCAATGAGGACCACTGGCCGTGTATCAAGTGTGGCCTGGGCGTGGGCGTAAGTGCGAAACTGGGTCAGCGAGAGGCGGGTGATGCCAAAAGAGGAGCTGGTCATACTCGCCGTCCTGAACTTGATTCAGGACCTGGTTCAATTGCGTGCGCGGCTTCACAGAGATGCTGAATCAAGTTCAGCATGACGGGAACTCTGGTCGTCAAACGCGCATGGGCATTAAGACAAACAGCACGCCATCATCGCTGGGGTCACGCATCAGGGTCGGCGCATTGGCGTCCGCGAAGCGGATTTCGATGCTGTCGCCGCCGATTTGTGACAAGATGTCCGTGAGGTAGCGGGAGTTAAAGCCGACTTCCAGCGGGTCGCCGTTGAAGTCGACTTCCAGCTCTTCCTTGGCTGAGCCCGCTTCGGGGTTCGATACCAGCAGCTCCAGCACATTGCCATCCAGGTTGAACTTCACGGCCCGGGTCTTGTCGCTCGCAAGTGTTGCCACGCGTTCAACGCCGGCGAGGATTTCATCACGCCCAACGCTGAGCAGCTGCTCATTATTTTTTGGGATGACGCGTTGGTAATCGGGATAGCTGGCATCGATCAGCTTGGACGTGAGCGTTGCAGCGCCGGCGGTCACGCGGATTTTTGCTTCGGATAGGCCAATCTGCACTGTTTCCTCGCCCGCATCGGCCAGCTTGGCAATCTCGCCCACGGCTTTGCGCGGAATAATGATGCTGGGCATATCTTCCGCGCCTGGCGGGCACGGGATGTCGACTTTTGCCAAGCGGTGACCGTCGGTGGAGACGGCGCGCAGCATCTTGGTGCCATCTTCTTCCGTGGTGTGCAGGTAAATGCCGTTGAGATAATGCCGCGTCTCTTCGGTTGACATGGCAAAGCGGGTCGTCTCGATGAGGCGCTTGAGCGTTTCAGACCCGATGGAGAATTGGTGCGGCATCTCCCCGTCGGTCATCACCGGGAAATCTTCGCGCGGCAGGCAGGAGAGCTTGAAGTTGGAACGGCCAGCAGTAATCGCCATGGACGTCGCATCTTCGCTTGCCAGTTCAATC
>JBCCDR010000134.1:0-7388 GCA_039030675.1 Pseudomonadota bacterium
CGGCGAAACTCTGGCAGCACGCGCGACATGTAGCGACCGGGCGCTGAGGGGAGCAAACCCAGGTCATCGCCATCAACAGAGATACGGCGCGCATTGGGCATCAGGCTATCAAGCCATTCAGGGTCAAACACCTCCCGCAGGACGATCACGCCATCGCGGTTGTAAGCGTCGCGCTCGGCATCGGTGACGGGGCGCAAGGGCTCTGTGTTAAACGGCATTGTCCTCTCCTCTTGGTGTGTCGCTGGCCTGTTGTTTGACGGCCTATAGCTATAAATTCAAATGCAAAATTCTGCCCTATCTATGCACAGAATTTATGCCGCAAGCTCCATGTTGAGCGCGTCATATTTAAACAAGCCCAGAGAATCCTCATTGCGCAGGGTCGTGCGAACCATCTTCTCAGGGTCGGTGCTTTGCAGACGTTCCCCGCCCTTGGCAGATTCTGACTGCACCAAATGCGCGCGCGGCATGCGCAGCAGCTCATATTGCTTCAGCGCTGCGCGTGGCTCGCCAAGCTCCGTCAGGCAGCGCCCAATGACCGCGCCATCTTCAATGGCCATGGCAGCCCCCATGCCGAAAAACGGCAACATGGGGTGCGCCGCATCACCGATAAGAGCGACAGGCCCGGCTGTAAAATGCGCCAGCGGGGAATGCCCAAACAGGCCCCATTTGCGAAGGCCGTCAGCCGGCGCGGCGTTGACCATCTCAGCGACGCTCTCGTGCCAGCCAGCATAGCGTGTGAGGATCTCGTCTTTGGTGGCAGGCGTGGACCAGCCTTCGTCAATCCAGTCATCTGTGCGCGCTAGGCCCACAAAGTTGATGACGTCGCTTTGGCACACAGGATAACTGACAAACACAGCGCCGGGGCCAATCAGGTTCTGCGATTCTTCCGTATGCCACTGCTCAGACAATGCAGAGCGCGGCACCAGGCCGCGATAGGCGATTTGGCCCAGATAATGCGGCTTGCTTGGGTCAAACAGCTGCGCGCGCACGACAGAGCGGAGGCCATCAGCGGCAATGAGAACGTCACACTGTGTTTTGCTGCCATCAGCAAAGGCGAGCGCCACATCATCGCCCTCCGTCTCAACCCCGATCAGCGCTTTGTTCACTTGAACGGCGCCAGGTGCGCTCGCTTCCAGCGCGTCAACCAAGGCGCGGTGGAGGTCAGCGCGGTGAATTTGATAATATGGTGCGCCATATTCAGCGCGCGTGTCGCCGCGGGGGATATCGACAAGAATGTCCCAGCTCTTGTAATGGCGCGTCAGATTGGCTGGCGGTTGCTGGGCTTTGCCCGCTAGAAACTCTTTCAGCCCGAGCCCCTCAAGCACCAGGGATGCGTTGGGCGTTAAGCTAATGCCAGCGCCCACATCGCCCAGTTCTGGCGCGGCTTCATAGACAACAGGTTTAAGCCCGCGCCGCGCCAGAGTGAGCGCAGCGACCAGGCCGCCAATGCCTGCGCCAACAATTGAAATCTGCATTAGGCAGCACCCTTTGCGTTCAAAGCGGTTTCAAGCGCCTGGGCATAGACCGCAGGCGCTAACATCGGCGCCAAATGGCTGCCTTCATCGAGAGGGACCAGGGCCGCGCCTGAGATGGCCTCCGCGAGCGCTTCACCAAGCGCAAACGGGAAAACGCTGTCATCGCGCGCATGCACCACGGTCGTCGGCACGGTCAGCGCGCTTAGCAGAGCAGAAACATCACCTTCAATGATCTGGTCAATGCGGGCCGATTCAATCTCCACATCCGGCGGCTCACGGAATGACAGCAAAACAACAGCCCCCTGCTCTTCCATCTGCGCGAACAGCTTTGCCGGCGGGATGGACCGATACAGGCTGTCGAGCATAAAGCTCTCCGGCCCCATCTCCTGCAGGATAGATTTGCGCAGCCCCATGGAAGCGGAGATGAACGGATGCGGCGCGGCATAGCCGCCAGAGACAATCAAATGCTCCACGCGCTCAGGATTAGCCGCAGCAAAGCGGATCGCCGCTTGAGCGCCCGTGCTGTGACCCAAAATAAGGGCTTTGTGTATGCCAATGGCATCTAGAATGCCCGGCAGGTCAGCCGCTTTGCGCACCGCAGTTTCAAATAGATTGCCGTCACCGTCGCGCATGGGCGCATCGCGGTAATCAAAGGCGATAAGCTCAAAGCCGGACAGAACCTTGGCAAGCCCATCCCAAAAGGCCGTTCCCCCGCCATTGCCAGCAATGAACACGAGAGGCCGGCCAGCGCCCGTGCGCAACGCCGTGACGCCCTGCGGGAGCGCGTCTGTAATCTCATGCCACTCAGCCAAGGCCAAGCGCCCCTGGATTGATGAGGCCTTCGGGGTCCACCTTGGCTTTCATGGATTTGATGATGTCAATCTGATCTTCTGAGCGGTCGCGCAGATAGGGGTAGGTTTTGCCAATCTGCAGATGGATACCGCCATGCGTATGGATCAGGTCAACGATCTCCTGCCGCAGCGTTTCCACAAGCGCGCGCGCCTCATGGTTCGGCTCATCGCGCATATTATCTATCATCTCCGCTGGCGAGTATTCGGCGTGAAAATCATTTGCATTGTCGGGCCAATACAGCACGGGTTCGTAGAGGAAAGCGTGCGTACCCACCGTAGAGAACATGGCCGGAATGATGATTTCATATTTGGCAATGGCCTCCGCATGGCGCTCATGCATCGCCTGCATGCCTTCATGGAAGGCGACCGTTTGCGAGAACGGGAGAATACCATGCAAGGGAAGCTGGCGTTGGCCCAGCGGCGAGACAACCGGATAGGGCATGAACGGCTCAGCGCGCATGACGGTTGGCATGGTGTTTGGCAAATCCTTGCCAAGACCTGCGACCGCGGCGCGGACTACTTTTAAGGCGCCTTTCATCTCGCCGGCATCATCAGCTTCCACGACCACATGGGCGAAGAACTGCGCCTTCTCCACAAAACGACGGCCGGCCAAGGCCATCCGAGCCATTTGTGCTAGGCCGCCGAAAATGCCGCCCGCCGCTTTGCCGACGGCGAACATGAGTTTCACATCGTGCCACAAGCCAGGGCTTTGCAGCGCTGCTTCCATGGCATAGCGCGTGAAACCGAAGCTCTCAGTGAGCCGGCTGGTCTTGGCCAGCGCGTTCATGCCTTTCAGCGCGGTCGCAAAATCTTCAAAGCCGAAGGAGAGACCCTGAACGTATTTCGCCCGCTTGCACAGGCGCAGCGTCACCGTGGCCTTGATGCCAAGCGCGCCTGCGTCGCCGCAGAACAGGCCTGTCATGTCCGGGCCATAATTGCGGAAGAAGGGGCTTTTGCCTGCCTGGCCAGCCGAGCCCGTGTGGAAGCTTGTGCCATCGGCTTTGACGATTTCCATGCCGAGAACACTCTCAGCGGACACGCCATATTTGGCAGAGCCCAAGCTCAGAGAGCCTTGGGAAATCCCGCCGCCAATGGTCGCAAAATGCCCAGACAGAGGGCCCCAAAACTGCGCGCGCATGCCATGCGGCGCGAGCGCTTCGTCCAGGGCCTTCCAAGTGCAGCCGGCTTCAACCGTCACATAGCCATCTTCTGCATTGATCTCCTCAATGCGGTTCAGGCCCGACGTATCAAGGCTGATGGAGTCTTTGCGGCTGGGCATATAAGCGTCGGAATAAGAATACCCGCCGCCGCGGGGGAAAACGGCCAGGCCATGCTCGGTTGCGATTTGGACGGCGCTTTTAAGCGCAGCCTTATCGGCCGGCTTCACCACCGCATCTACAGGCGCTTCGGCTTCACGCGTCACGTCTTGCGAGTGGACCGCGCAGCTTTTGGCGTCCGTCAGCACCGCCTCTGGCCCCAAGGCCGCTTTGAGCGCCTCAAGGCCAGGGTTAATCGCAGGCATGGCCGTCATGGGCTAGGCCGGCTTGGTGCAAACCAGGGTTTGCAGGAACGGGTTAGAGTTTTTCGGGCCCTGCTCGATGGTAAAGCCAGCGTCTTTGATGATTTTGTGGAAATCAGCATAGACGAAACCAGGTGAGTAAGGCTCGCAGTTGTTTTTTGAATCATAGTCAATCATGAAGCGCTGACTTGGAGGCAAGTTCTGGCTAGCTGACGGGAATTCAAAGACGGAGAAGGTGCCGCCTGGGCGCAGCACGCGGAACACGTCATTCACGATTTCGCTGATGGTGTGCACCGGCACTTCATGGAAGATGATGTAGGCGAGCACGGCATCAAACTCACCATCCTCAAACGGCATATCTTCCGCAAGCGCTTGAATGAAGTTCACATCAATCTTGCGCTGCGTGGCCAGATAGTGCGCGTATTTGACCATCGGCTCGCCCACTTCCAGACCCCAGATTTCAGCGTCTGGGAAGCGGTCTTTCAGCTGCATGGTCGCCTGGCCAATGGAGCAGCCGATGTCGAGGATTTTCTCGCACTTGCCTTCCGGCGGCGTCATTGTCTGCGCCAGCTCGACATGAACCTCGTCTTGGTCGTTCATGCCGGTGTAGAACACCTTGGTGCCATAATGATAAATGATGCCGGCAAGCGGATGGTCGGTATAGCCGCCGGGCATGAGGTGAATTTCTTCACGGGCGTAATCAGGCGTCACGAATTGCGGGTCCATGACCAGCTTGCCAGGCCCTGCCGTGCGTGCATCTTCCATGTCCTGGAGGATTTGGTCTTGGAAGGGCGCGAATGTATCGCGAACGCGGCGCCAGTTCATTTCCTGGTGCGTGCGCATGACGCGCTGCCAGGTCTTGGCGATGGCTGTTGTGTTGAACACCTCGTTGACAGCGCCCAGGTCCAGGTCAGAATCGAGCGAACCCAGCTGCTCTTCCACGAGCTTGTCGCCAACAGCAGCCACTTTCGGGTAGACGCCATAGCCTGCAATCATGCGGAAGCTTTCCACAAAATCGAGATAGCTTTCATCCGCCAGCGTGCTTGTACGCGGCGTTAGTCCATCATTGCCTCTCAACATGGCTTTTTCTCCTCAAATATAGATCGTGTTAAACAGGGCGGCGGCTAAAACTGGCAAAGACAGAAGCAACGAATTTCGACCGCTCGGCTTTGCGTGCGGCTTTGATCTCGTCGCTGGGCTGGTAGGCTTCGATCAGGGCAGTGACGTCTGCGTCTTTGCCCTGCTCTTTCAGCACATCCGTCAAAATCGTCTCTAAAACAATGCCGCGGTCTTTAAGCGTCCACACCTCGGCTGACAGCTCGAGAAACGCGTCCATCAAATTGTCGATGACAACATTGTCGAAATACTGTTTGCCAACGCCGTCGATTTCATCGCCAACGATGCGCTCTTTAGCCGGGGCCATCATATCAGGATCTGCTTCGCTCATGCTGCTGCTTTCTTCATTACTGTTTGAGACAGGATATCGGCTGCTTTCAGCCCAATCATCATGGCTGCGCCGTTGGTGTTGCCACTGATCAAATCGGGCATGATGGATGCGTCTGCCACGCTCAGCCCGGCCACACCCTTTACAGCCAAATCAGGACCAATTGCGACGTCGTCGCGGCTCACGTCTCCCATCTTCACTGTTCCGGCGGCATGATAGCCAAGAAAGGCCGTGCTTCGCACATAGCTGCGCCATTCATCCACTGATTGGATATTTTCGCCTGGCAAACGCTCAGCCACGGCGGCCTCAGCAAAGGGTTCGGCGGCAAATATCTCGCGCACGCGCTTGCAGCCGGCAATCAAGCGGTCGAGGTCATCGATGTCGCTGAACATGCCATGATGGATGCGCGGCTTGTCTTGCCAATCGCCTGAGCGCAGGCGCACTTGGCCGCGGCTTTTGGGATAAGAGATGTTCACAGCCGCTGACACAGCCGGCTTGTGATAAGGCACGACACCGCTTTCATCGAAGGAAAAGGCATAGGGGCCCAGCTGGACTTGAATGTCGGGCTTGGCTTCCTTTTCACTCGATTTGATGAAGGCGACCGCGTGCGGATAAGGGCTGGTGGCCGGCCCGCGGCCCGTCAGCGCCCAACGCATGGCGTGAATGCCGATCCGCCAGGAATTGATTTCCATATTGTAAGTACGCTCGCGCACTTCATAGCCGACAAAGGCTTCTGGATGGTCCTGCAGGTTCTCGCCAATGGCCGGGATGTCGCTGACCACGTCAATGCCATGCTCTTTCAGGTGCGCAGCAGGGCCAAGGCCCGACAGCATGAGCAGCTTCGGTGTGCCCATGGCGCCGGCGCTGACCAGCGTTTGATGGCCGCGCACCTGACTGCCATCGGCCAGAGCAACGCCCGTGCAGCGTTTGCCGTCAAAGGTCAGCTTTGCGACCTGCCGGCCCAGCATCAGCTCCACATTCGTTGGCTTTTTACCAGGCCACATAAAGGCCCGCGCGGCGCTATAGCGCTGGCCGCGCTGCTGCGTGGCTTGGGAGAAGGCGACGCCTTCCTGACGGGCGCCATTATAATCGGCGTTAAACGCAATGCCGGCATTGATGGCAGACTGTACAAACACGCTGGCAAGCGGATGCGTGGAGCGCAATGGCTCAACGCGCAGGGGCCCGCCTTTGCCGCGGATGTTGGCGCTGCCAATAGCGCTGTTTTCCAGGTCCTCAAACAGCGGCAAGACATCATCATAGGACCAGCCTGGGCAGCCCTCGCTCGCCCAGCGGTCATAGTCATGCGGCGCCCCGCGCACATAGAGCATGCCGTTGATGGAAGAAGAGCCGCCAAGCACTTTGCCAGCGGGCCAGAGGTCAACCTTCCCGCCACGCGTCTCATCACCTTCGGCTTGCATGGCCCAATCGACTTTGGGGCTGCCGATAAGCTTCACAATGGCTGCAGGCACGTGGATATAGGGGTGCCAATCCCGGCTGCCTGCCTCAATCAAAGCGATGGAGAGCTGGGGATGCGCATGGCCCAGGCGGTAGGCGCATGCCGCGCCCGCTGACCCTGCTCCCACGATAACGACGTCAAACACTGCTGCTGCTCCATCCCGCCGCATGCGCCCGGGCCTTGTCCACAAACAAGGCGACGGATGCTGCACGGCTGGGCTCTTTACGCATCATCACGCCCGCTGGTCTTATGAGCGGCATGGTTTCGACCGGCAGGCGGACAATGCGGCCAGCCTCCAAATCATCTTTCAGCCAGTGCTCAGCTAAAATGGAGAGAAACTGGCCTGACAGAAGCATGGTTCGCACCAGCGACAAGGAGTTCGTCTCCAGGGCAGGCCTGCTCAAATCAAAGCCATCAGCTTGCTGCAAATAAGACAGCACATCCGGGCCCTTCGCTTCCGACACCAGCGCCCATTGGGCAGCGGAAATTTCCGGCAAGCTCAGCGTTGATGCAGCCTTTGCAATAGGATGGTTTTCGCCAGCAAGAACAAAAGAGCGTGTGTTAAAGAGCACTTCATGCACCAAGCCCTCAGGCATCGGTCCAGCGGGTATATTGGCTAGCACGACATCCAGCGTGCCTTCGC
>JBCCDR010000135.1:0-7296 GCA_039030675.1 Pseudomonadota bacterium
CCCACATCGACAGCGCCTTCCAAGGCGGCTTCATAGCCTTGGGACTGATAGTGCTTCAGCCGAGCGTCATATTGGTCAGGCAGGCAGGAGACGGCCCAATGGTGGAAGCCCCAGCCTTTCTTGGCGTATTGGTCTTTATAGACGCTTGGATTGTCGCAGTTTTGCTGGATCAGCTCAAACATCATGCCGCCGGAATAGCCAAGCGCCAACGTGATATCCATGGTGGCGTCTTGCCCGCGGTGTTTGAGCCATTGAAAACCGAAATGTTCAAACAGAAACCAAGGGCCAATTTTAAGGCGCTCGGCATAGACCGGCATGGCGGCTTCAATATCCTCGCAGATGAAGGCGATTTGAATGATGCCGTCGAGCGGTTGGCCCCAATTGAGTTTCATGGCGTTGGTCTTTCGTTAATTGACAAGGGTGAAGCCGCCGTCGACGGCAATGTTTTGGCCCGTAATATAGCGAGCCGCGTCTGACGACAGGAAGCAGGCAGCTTCGGCGATGTCTTTGGGGTCCTGGAAGGCTTTGAGCGGGATGGTTTGCCGGAAGTTTTCGGCCACCTCCTCAGCGCTCACGCCTTGTTCCTCAGCCCAGCGGCCAAACAAGTCATTGAGCATCGGCGTCCTGATCTGGCCAGGATAGATGGCGTTGGCGCGGATGGCATAGCCTTGCTGGGCGGCATAGAGCGCGACCGTGCGGGTAAGGTGGGCGACAGCGGCTTTAGAGGCGCCATAGGCCGTAATGAAAGGTGTGGGCACCAGCGCGGCGACCGAGGCGAGATTGGTGATGGCCCCGCCCCCTGAGGCGGCCATCAGCGCCATGGCGTGTTTGCAGCCGAGAAAGGTGCCGCGCGCATTCACCTGAAAAATCGCGTCCCAATCTTCTAAAGGCGCATGTTCGGGGTCTTTGGGCGCATGGGGCGCGCCTTCAATGCCGGCGTTGTTGACCAGAATGTGCAAGCCGCCCGCATCCTGCTTGATCTGCGCCATCACTTCTTTCCAGCTGGCTTCGCTGGACACATCATGGGCCAGCGTGTTTGTGCTGTTTTTGATATCGCTGCGAAACACGCGGGCGCCGCGCTCTTCTAAAAGGTCAGCAATGGCCGCGCCCAGGCCTTGAGCCGCTCCTGTTACCACTGCTGTTTTCAGCGTTAAATCCACCGCCTGTCTCGCCTTTAAAAATGCGCTGAGGGAGGGCCTGCAAGCTGCGCGCCGTCCACCATCAAGGCAGACCCCGATATCATGGCGGCGCGGTCAGAGGCGGCGAAGACCACGGTATCGGCAATGTCTTTGGGTGTTGCGACCCGGCCCATGGGGACCAGCTTTGCCATGCCTTCCGTCAAGTCGCTCCGGCTGATGCCGCCAGCCTGCGCCACGGGGTCAAGCATCTCAGTATCCACATAGGTGGGGTGGATGGAGATGCAGCGCACTTGGTAGCGCTTCTCAGCGCAATGGAGCGCGACTGATTTGGTGAGGGTCGTCACGCCGCCTTTGCTGGCGCAATAGCCTGCCAAATCGCTTGTGCCGACGAGGCCGGCAATGGAGCTGACGTTAATGATGGCGCCCGCGCCCCCGCTGGAGACGATGGCTTTAAGCCCATGTTTGCAGCCCAGCATTGTCCCCGTAAGGTTCACGGCGATCATGGCGTGCCAGTCATCCAAGGCCGTGTCTTCAATGGAGCCACCACGGCCAATGCCGGCAACGTTTGCGACAATATCGAGGCGCCCGAGTGCTTCGAGGATATGTTTGCATCCCGCTTGCCAGCTGGCCTCCTCTGCCACGTTGAGCGTGAGAGGAAAGCCTGCGTCACCAATGTCGCTGGCGGTGCGGCGCGCGCCGTCCTCATCAATGTCAGCCACGATGACTTTCGCGCCTTCCTCGGCCATGCTGCGGCAGGTGGCGCGCCCGATGCCGGACGCGCCGCCTGTCACGAGCGCGATTTTTCCCTCAAGCAGCATGGCTTTAGAAATTCACGCGGACGCTGCCACCGATCCAGCGCGGCGGCGAGTAGACTTGTTCCACCAGGCCATTACCGGGGAAGGTGATGTCAAACGCGTATTGGAGGCGCTCTGCGTTAAACAGGTTGCGCGCGAAAATAGCCGCGGACCAGCGCCCGCTTTCATCAGCAAAGCTAAGCCGGCCATTGACCACCCAATGGTCGCCCGCGTCCGTTACCGGGGCGTTGTTGAGCTGGCTGAAATAGTCGCTCACATAGGCGCCATCAAAGCCCAGGCGGAAGGTCCCTGCATCAATCTCAACGGATTTGCCGACCACAAAGTTGAAGGTGAATTCAGGGGCTTGCGGGGCTTCTAAGTCAAACAACTCGCCATTGATGGGCACGTCAGAGACTTTGGTGTTGTTGTACGTGCCGCCTAAGCTTAGATCGATGCCATAGCCAGGATTGGCGCTGAATTCGACATCAAGGCCGTAGATGCGTGCGTCTGTATTGAACAGAATGAAGCTGGTACCGCGCTGGTCAAAGGCTTGATAGTCGCTGTAGTCATAGTAGTACGCAGCGACGTTCAAGCGGGCCTGGCCATCCAGGAAGTCGAGCTTGGAGCCGGCCTCATAGGCGTTGATGGTTTCACCATCAAAGCGCACACCGTCGACGGGCGCAGCGCCTGCAAAGCCCGCATTGTAGCTGAAGGCTTTATAGCCGCGGTTATAACTGGCGTAGAGCAGCCACTCTTCATTGACTTTATAGTCAAGTTGGAAGCGCGCTGACACACCGCCTTCGGAGAATTCATCCACAATCAGACCTGCACCGGCCAGCGTGTCCGGCGGGAAGGCTGGCGGGCAGGCAGGAGCCTCGGCAATCAAATTCTCGCAGGTGTTGAGGTACATATAGTCTTTGCTATCGCGGGTGTAGCGAATGCCGCCGGTTACCGTGAGTTGGTCCGTCAGGTCATATTCGGCCTGCGCAAAAAGCGACCAAGAGGAGGTATCCAGGCTGTAGTTGGCAGACTGGTTGAGGCCAACTGGGACCGTCAGCAGGAAGGCCGGGGCCCCAAGAATCTGGTTAAAGTTGCCCAGATTGTTGATCTGGAAGTTTTGGAAATAATCCCCGTTGATATCGAGGTAGAAGAAGCCGCCAGTGACCCGCAGCCGGTCGTAATCAGCATTCACGCGCAGTTCTTGCGTGAAGTTTTCTTGCTGCGCGGCCTGGCGGAAAATCGTCAGGTCAAACGGCGTGAGGTCGTTGTCTTCCTCATAGTCGTTTTCAAAGTCCGAATAGGCCGTGATCGATGTGATAGTGAAGTTGCCGATTTGATATTCGATGTCGGCAAAAATCGTATATTCTTTGCGCTCATAGCGGCCGTCAAAGTCGAATTCGCCGGTGAAGACACTGCCATCGGCATCAATATAGCCGGTGTCGGTTGGCCCGGGGAAGGGCTGACGGAATTGGCCGAGCGTATCGGCCCCCACAAAGCCGCCGACAGGGAAGCCGCCGCCGGCTGGGTTCTCTGGATTCTCCTGGTATTCGCCTTGCAGCTTGATGGTCAGGCGCTCGTTGGGTTTCAGCAGCAGTTTGGCCCGCAGCGCCAAAGTCTCATCCAGCACTTGGTCGGCGCCAACAGCATTGCGGATCCATCCATCATTGGAGTTAGAGAGGACAGAGACACGAAAGGCACCAATGCTGCCCAGCGGCACGTTCAGCGCGCCTTCGCCGCGAATCTGATTAAACTCTCCGATGGTGAGGTCGGCATATCCGCCAAAGCTATCCATTTCAGGGTCTTTGGTGATGTAGTGGATCAGGCCGCCGGTGGCGTTGCGGCCAAAGAGTGTGCCTTGCGGCCCTTTCAGGACTTCAACCCGCTCAATATCAAAGATGTTGGCGACGTTGGAGCCGTTGGAGGGGCGATACACATCGTCGGAAAACACGATATTGGCGGATTCCAGATGCGGCGCGAAATCATTTTGCGCGACCCCGCGGATGGCGATCAAGCCAGCCAGCGGTGCGCCGCCAGCCTGAATTAGCGACAGCCCCGGCGTCTGGTTGGTGATTTCATCGGTCGTGAACACATTAAGCGTTTTCAGACGCTCACCTGTATAGGCGGTGACCGACACACCAATGTCCTGCAGGCCCGATTCGCGCCGCGTGGCGGTCACGACGATCTCTTCCAGGCCAGATGCGGCTTCCTGCGCTGCAGCGAGCGGCACGCCCACAGTCAGCCCAGTTGATATGAGTAAGGCGGCTTTCAAGTGTCCTACGCAGGACAAGCGCATAGCGTGTTTCACGGTCTAACATCTCCCCAAAGACTGTTTTGCCAAATACTGTTTTGATTGGTGCGACCCTTGAGGAAAGCGGCAAAGGGCTCAATAGTGGTTTCCCACTATTGAGTTTTGTTAGAGCCCGTTTATCCTCATTTTGTAAGGATTTAAAAGAGAGGGACTATGTGATGACAGAACAGCCAGATCAGGGAAGTTTCATCAAAGAAACGCCCATGGTGCACCCCGCTTTTCGCAAGGTGGATGATATTGAATGGGCAGACTGGGTCATGCCAGGAACCAAGTTTAAGCTGCTGAATATTGACCCAAAATCAGGCGGTTTTACCATGATGTTGCAGGTGAGCGCGGATAACGTCGCGCCCATCCATGGCCATCTCGGCTCTGTCGAAGGCATCATCACCAAAGGCGGATTCGGCTATGGTGATGACCGCGGCCGCCCAGGCGATTATGTCTATGAAGCCGGCGGCATCAACCACCGCCCTGATACTGACAGCGATGGCATGGAGATGTTTGCGGTGGCCCATGCGCCGCTTTTAGGCTTTGAGGATAATGGCACCATCGCCGGCATTGTTGATGCAAAGCTGATGTACACGCTGGCGCGCGACGCTGGCCAGGCCGATCACATCACGCCGCCAGATCATTGGTCTGACATCTAAAAAAGCTCAGAGCAGCTTTCGTCCAAAAAGGGTCATTTGATGTCTCCCAGAAGCTTTTGGGGCAGGCGCGTGCTGCAGCGCGATGCGGGGCATCGGGCAAAGGGCGCAACGCACCCCAAAAGATTCTGGGAGACACCCGTAGGGCCAGTCTTCGTTTCCCGCTGGCCGCGTCGCGCGCGCCTTGCGATGCCCCGCATCGCTGCACCGCACGCTTCTAACCAGCAAAAAACGTAGATCTGGTCAAATGACCCTTTTTGGACGAAAACTGCTCTAGTGCTGGCGCTTGCTATTCTTCCAAAGCAGCGCCAGCTCCATTCGCCCGCCGATTGCCAGCGTGTCGTAGATCGCGGCCAAGTGGTTGACCACGGTATTTTCGCTGATGGTCAGCAGCTGGGCGACTTGCCAGTTCCGGCAGCCATTGGCCACGAGCTCTGCGACTTCCGCTTGCCGCGGCGTCAAAGCTGAAAACGCATGCGCGTCTTCGCTGTCTGCGGGAGACACTGTTAAAACAAAGCGTTGGCCGCTCTGATCGACGGGCAAGGCGTCAACGGATCGACCAAGGAACGTCCCAAGCGGGGCGGCCTGCGCCTCAACATCCCCCAAAATGACTTTCGTCTGAAGGTCAGCCAGGCCCCGTTTCAGCGCGGCCCACTCTTTGGGCGGGAAACTGGCCAGTGCATGGGTGGCTTCATCATCGCCGCAGATCACGCGGCCATCAATATCGACCAAAGCCTGACACGCCCCTCCTGGACGCTCTAACACAGAGCGCGCGACGGCGCTGGGCATGGTTTCAACATCGGCGGCAGCAAGCGCGCGGAAGATTTGGCGCATCAGCGGCGCCACATTGGCCGCTGTTTGGCGCTCATCCTGAGTGAAATCCTCTCGCCCTGGCGCGCGGTGCAGCGCAAAGAGCATGGAGTCATTGCCATCGGCGCCGAGATTAAAGCTCATCATCAGCATGTGACTGACATTGGCGCGCTCATTGAGAAAGCGGTCAAAGCGCTTTGGATTTGCCGTTTTGGCTTGGCGCATCACGTCAGAATAAGACCAAACGCTTTGCGCGTTATACGCCACTGATCGCCAATACGGCATGCTTGGATCCAGCGAGGAGACTTTGGTCAAATAGTGCGAGAGAACATCGCGCGCTTGGTTCAGCGCTGCGACCGGGCGCAGGCAGTGGCGCGGTCCATCCATGCGTTGGCGAAAGGCGACCATGCTCTCCGCATCGAAGGCGTGGGCCAGGGGCTCAAAGACACTTTCGCGCACGTCGGACAGGCGCTCGAGATGCGATAGCTGCCGGACCGTTTCACCGACACCGGCTTCATGCAAGGCTATACTCATGGCGTAAACCCTCCCCAAGGTTCCTTACCCTTTCAGGCATACCAAAGACGCTAAGCGTTCCTTGACCGCTTGGTCAATTAAAATACCATCGTTTTTTACATAGTGTAATACCACTATAGCGCAAGCGCGCCTGGCTGTGGATGCTCTTGTCACAGGGATAAAAGAGGAGAGAGCAATGGCGACGATGCCTGCACCTAAGCTGTCAGATCATCACTCAAAGATGCTCGATGTGAGCGCTCTAGAGTGGGCGCCCTTCGCGCTTCCAGGCTCTTTCTTCAAGCCGCTCCACCTCGACGACGCCAGCGGCCGCGCCACGTTTCTGCTGCGTATTCCCGCTGGAGAGGCCGCTGACGCGCATAAGCATTTAGCCAGTGTGGAAGCTTATGTGGTGCAAGGCAGCTTCTCCTATCCCGGCGAGGGAAGCGTGAAAGCGGGCGATTATGTTTGGGAGCCCGGCGGGGTGGTCCACCAGCCAAAATCCGATCCTGATGAGGACCTTATCCTATTCGTGGTCGCGCATGGTCCCGTGCAAGGCGTAGAGCCCGATGGCACGCCTGGCGGGGTGATTGACAATGATCTGATCTACGAGTTCGCTCGCCGCGCTGACATGCATCACCATCTGCGCTGAGCTTTACACGCGGCCGTGTGACCTGCTTTAACGGCGGTCCATGACGGCCCATAAAAACACATTGATTTTAGGCGGTGCGCGCAGCGGCAAAAGCCGTTTTGCGCTGGAGATGGCGCAAGACTTGGCACGCTCTGCGGGCGCGCGCCCTGGCATGATCGCCACCGCCCAGGCTTTTGATAGCGAGATGGAAGAGCGTATCGCGCGCCACAAGGCTGAGCGTGGGCCGGAATGGCTGAATGCGGAAGAGTCCTTGGATATTGCCGCTGCACTCGCCTCTTTCCCAGCGGATTGCGGCGCCGTTGTCGTCGACTGCCTGACCTTATGGCTGTCGAACATCATGCATCATGACCGGGATGTTGAGGCGGAAACCGCTGCCCTGGTCGCGGCTCTAGAGCAAGCGCAGATGCCCATCCTTTTGGTGTCCAATGAAGTCGGCCTTGGC
>JBCCDR010000136.1:0-7277 GCA_039030675.1 Pseudomonadota bacterium
TGGGCTTCTTCCTGACCGCCGGCTTCCTGGCCATCATGTATTATTTCATCCCTAAACAGGCGAACCGGCCCGTCTATTCCTATCGGCTCTCCATCATCCACTTCTGGGCGCTGATCTTCCTCTATATCTGGGCGGGTCCGCACCACTTGCACTTCACAGCGCTGCCCGACTGGGCGCAAACGCTGGGGATGACCTTCTCCATCATGCTGTGGATGCCCAGCTGGGGCGGTATGATCAATGGCCTCATGACGCTAGCTGGCGCTTGGGACAAGCTGCGCACGGACCCTGTGCTGCGGATGATGTTCGTCTCGGTCGCCTTCTACGGCATGTCCACCTTTGAAGGGCCGGTCATGTCCATCAAAGCGGTCAACTCTTTGAGCCACTATACGGACTGGACCATCGGCCACGTGCACTCTGGCGCGCTTGGCTGGGTTGGCTACATCTCCTTTGGCGCTCTGTATTGCCTGACGCCGTGGCTGTGGCGCACGACGCTTTATTCCAAGCGTTTGGTCGAGTGGCACTTCTGGATCTCCACCATCGGCATCGTGCTGTACATGGTCTCCATGTGGTTCTCCGGGATCACCCAGGGCCTAATGTGGCGCGCTTATGATGCGCTTGGCTTCCTGCAGTACAGCTTCGGCGAGACTGTCGAGATCCTGCACCCCTATTACCTGATCCGTGCACTTGGCGGCGGCCTGTTCGTCATCGGCGCCGTGATCATGGCCTACAACCTCTACATGACAGCCCGTCAAGGCAGCGTGCGGCGCGAGGCGGAAGCCGGTGTGCCGGTTGCGCCGCCAGCCGCTGTGCCTGCTGAATAAGGAGAGAGACATGAAATTCTCACACGCCGTTTTTGAGAAAAACTCTCTCATCTTGCTCATTGGTGTTTTGATTGTCGTGGCCATTGGCGGGATTGTGGAGATTGTGCCGCTGTTCCTCATCAAGACCACCATTGAACGGGTGGAAGGTATGCGGCCCTATACGCCGCTGGAGCTGGCTGGCCGCGGCATCTACATCCGTGAAGGGTGTTACACTTGCCACAGCCAGATGATCCGGTCCTTGCGCTCTGAAGTGGACCGCTATGGCCACTATTCGCTGGCGGCGGAAAGCATGTACGACCACCCTTTTCAGTGGGGGTCAAAACGCACCGGGCCTGACCTGGCGCGCGTCGGCGGGAAATACTCTGACGAGTGGCACCAGGTGCATATGAAAAACCCGCGCAACGTCGTGCCGGAATCCATCATGCCCGGCTATCCGTTCCTGGCGAAGAAGCCGCTGAAAACCGCTGAGATCCCTGACTTGATTAAGGCGCATAAAGCTGTGGGCGTGCCCTATGACGAAGCCATGGTTGAGCAAGCCGTTGCGGACTTGCGCGCCCAGGCAGACCCTGACTCCGACTATGACGGTCTGCTTGAACGCTATGGCGAACAAGTCACCGTGCGTGATTTTGACGGTAATCCCAAGCGTGTGTCTGAGCTCGATGCCCTCATCGCCTATCTCCAAATGCTTGGCACGCTGGTCGATACCGACGTTTACGGCCTTGACGCGAAATTGCAGCAATAGGAGCGACAGCCCATGACCTATGAAGACCTCTACCAATGGGCCGGCAGCTGGGGCCTTGTCATGCTCGTCGTGCTGTTCACCGCCGCTGTCATTTACGCGCTGTGGCCCGCCAACAAGCAGAAATTCGACGATGCGGCGTCTGTTCCGCTGAAGGATTTTGACCATGAGTGACGACAAAAAAGAAATTGACCAGGTTACCGGTACGGAAACCACCGGCCATGAGTGGGACGGCCTAAAAGAGCTGAACACGCCGCTTCCACGCTGGTGGCTGTACTGCTTTTATGCCTCCATCGTGTGGGCCATCGGCTATTTCGTCGTGATGCCAGCATGGCCCGTCATCACCGGGGACGGCTGGGGCGCCACAGGCGGCGTGGTCGATTATGATCAGCGCCGTGTTGTCGAAGAGCAAGTCGCCGCCAATGAGGCCCGGCTTGAGCCTTATGTCCAAGCTATTAACGCGAAAAGCTTTGAGCAAATCCAGTCCGACCCGGAGCTCTTACAAGTGGCCGTGACCGGTGGACGCATCGCCTTTAAGGAAAACTGCGCCGGCTGCCACGGCACCGGCGCCCAGGGTTTTCTTGGCTTTCCTAACCTGAATGACGACGATTGGATTTGGGGCGGCAGCGTGGATGCTATCCACACCACGCTTAAGCACGGCATCCGCTGGGAAGCCGATGATGATACCCGCTTCAGCCAAATGCCGGCCTTCGGCGCAGATGAAATCTTGACCCGCGAGGATGTGCGCGATGTCACCGAATATGTTCTGTCCATTGCGGGACGAGACCATGATGCTGAGCGGGCGCAAAACGGCGCTGTTGTCTTTGAAGATCAGTGCAGCCTGTGCCACGGCGCGCAAGGCCGCGGCGATCGCACTCAGGGCGCGCCCAACTTAACGGATGCGATCTGGTTGTTCGGCAGCGAACGCCAGCAGATCTTTCAAACGGTTTATTACGCGCGCAATGCTGTGATGCCGGCTTGGTCAGAACGTCTCGACCCAGCCACGGTCAAGCAGCTTGCGCTTTATGTGCACAGCTTAGGTGGAGGTGAGCCCAGTGACGTGCAAGACGCACGCTAGCTGAGCTCAGCGGCACCTGGGTGGGCGATTCGGGGGGACCGCCCACCCACCATTCCCCTCAAAGAGTGTCAAACCCCATGTTGAACCCAGACCTACAAACGCCTGACAGAACCGAGAGCCATCCGCCTGGCCCAGTAACTGGGCCTTTGTTTGCGGCGGCCAAGAAGGTCTATCCAAAGAAAATCGACGGCACCTTCCGCCGCTTTAAATGGGCGATCATGGGGCTGTGTTTGGCAGTCTATTACATCACGCCCTGGCTGCGCTGGGACCGCGGGCCGCTTGCGCCAGACCAAGCCGTCCTGCTCGATATGCCAGCGCGCAAATTCTATTTCTTCTTTTTCGAGATCTGGTCTCAAGAAGTCTATTTCATGGCCGGTATCCTCATCCTGTCCGCGCTTGGCCTGTTCCTGGTTACTTCGCTATTTGGCCGAGCTTGGTGCGGCTATGCGTGCCCGCAAACCGTCTGGAGCGATGTTTATTTCCATGTGGAACGCTGGATAGAAGGTGACCGCAACCAGCGCATCCGGCAGGATAAAGACCCTTGGAAACCCAAGCTGATTGCGCAAAAGACGGCCAAGCACATCATCTGGATTTTGATTGCTGTCGCCACCGGCGGGGCATGGATTTTCTATTTTGCCGATGCGCCGACGTTATTCACCCAGCTCTTTGATGGCTCAGCGCCTTTCATGGCTTATTTGTTCGTGGGTATTTTTACCGCGACGACCTACGTCCTTGGCGGTATCGCCAAAGAGCAGGTGTGCATCTACATGTGCCCCTGGCCGCGCATCCAAGGCGCGATGCTGGACGATGAATCCCTGATTGTCAGCTATAAGGCAGATCGCGGCGAGCCCCGCGGGCCAATCCGCAAGCATCCGCTGCCAGGGCAGGAAACCGGCGACTGCATCGATTGCAAAGCCTGCCATTATGTCTGTCCCATGGGCATTGATATTCGCGATGGCGCGCAGATGGAATGCATCCACTGCGCCCTGTGCATTGATGCCTGCGATGACATCATGGACAAGGTCGGCCGGCCGCGCGGGCTGATTGCCTATGATAGCTTTGCGAACCAAGAACGCAGGGCACAAGGCCAGAAAGAGCGCTTCCCGTTCATTCGCACGCGTACGATTTGGTATAGCATCGTTATCGCCTTGGTGAGTGCCGTCATGGTCTGGGCCATGCTCAGCCGGGTCGATACCGACCTGAATGTGCTCTCTGATCGCAACCCTGTGTTCGTCACCTTGTCTGATGGCTCCATTCGCAACGGCTATACAGTGCGGCTCTTAAACAAGTCGCCTGAGGCGCGGGCATATACCGCCCAAGTCATCGGTCTCGGCAATCCACAAGTGCGCTGGACAAGCGGTGCGTCGAGCGATGGTCTCCGCGTTGGCGCTGATGACTTGATTACCGCACGCATGTTTGTGGCGCTGCCGGCGGACCAACTCCGTGATGTGCTGTCAAACGGCGTTGCCCATGGCACGCTGCAAATTTTCACCAGCGACGGCACCCTTGTGGCGGAAGAGACCATGCGTTTTCAAGGACCCAAATGATGCACACCACGTCCCCCCAAAAGCGTCTGTCCGGCAAAACGGTCTTAGTTATTCTGGTGGGCTTTTTCGCAATTGTGATTGGCATGAATGCGCTCATGGCCAGTTATGCGCTGGGCACCTTCGATGGCACCACCGAAGATGACGCCTATCGCAAAGGCCTCGGCTTTAACGAGCGGATCGCTGCTCAAGCCGATGCCGCTGACCTAGGCTGGTCGCTGGGCGTGTCCGCAAAAGTGCTCGATGAGGCGAGCCAAACCGTGCGCATTGATATCACGCCTGAGGGTGTGGAATACCCCGCTATTGACGGCCAGCTGTGGCGCCAGACAGCCAAGGGTATGGACGTGGCATTGCCATTTGTTCCCGCTGGCGACGGCACCTACAGCGCGGTTGCGGACTTACCAGCCCTAGGGCGCTGGGAGCTGCGCGTGACAGCGCGCAAACGTGATGCGGATGTCCGCTTTCGCCAGACTTTGATGTTCTAAGCCATGGCACAAGCGCGGCATATGGAGTTTGTTGTCCCTGGCATGCATTGCGCAGGATGCCTGTCCAAGGTGGAAAAAGCGCTCAAAGGCTTGCCGCAAACCCAGTCTGCCCGCGCGAACCTCTCCACAAAGCGCGTGCGCATCAATGGCGAAAGACTTACCGCGCAAACGGTCATCGACACTTTAAAAGCCAAAGGGTTTGACGCGATCCCCTTTGAGGACGCACAGACCTCCTCAGCGGTGGACCGTGAAGCGCGCGCGCTGCTGCTTGCGCTCGCTGTCGCGGGCTTTGCCATGATGAACATCATGCTGCTCTCCGTCTCAGTGTGGGCGGGGCTGGTGTCTGACATGGATGAGAGCACGCGTGCGTTGTTCCACTGGATTTCAGCGCTTATCGCGATCCCAGCCGTTGCCTATTCTGGTCAGCCATTCTTTAAATCCGCGCGCAAAGCGCTCAGCGCTGGCACCATGAATATGGATGTGCCGATTTCGCTGGCGGTGATTTTAGCCACATGCGCCAGCCTGATTGTCGCCATCCGTGGCGGAGAGCACAGCTATTTCGATGCCGCTGTCATGTTGCTGTTCTTCCTGCTCATCGGTCGCAGCCTTGATCAGATGCTGCGCGCGCGCACCTTCTCAGCCGCCCAAACCTTGCTGGGCTTGCGGGTTCAAACCGCTCTGAGGCTGGATGACACCGGTAGCACGCACAGCATCGACGTTGCCGACGTCACCCGCGGTATGACGCTTTTGGTCCAGCCCGGCATGCGCGTGCCCGTTGACTGCAGTGTGCTCGCCGGCCAGTCCGATGTGGACATGAGCTTAGTGACAGGTGAGGCGGCCCCCATCCGCGCTGCCCAAGGCGCAACGCTTTATGCAGGCGCGCTTAATCTGTCTGGCGCGCTTGATGTGGAAGCGACGGCTGATGTGGAGGAGAGCTTCCTGTCCGACCTCATCCGCATCATGGGCGAGGCGGAGCAAAGCCGGGCGAAAATGGTGCGCCTGGCGGATAAGGTCGCGCGGATCTATGCGCCCAGCGTGCATGTTTTGGCAGCAGTTGCCTTTGCTGGGTGGCTGTTTTTAGGCGCGGGCTGGTATGGCGCGCTGATGATCGCCGTGGCTGTGCTCATCATCACATGCCCCTGCGCGCTCGGCCTTGCTGTTCCCGCTGTCCAAGTCGCTGCCGTGGGCCAGCTCCTCAAGGCGGGCATTGTTGTGAAATCCGGCGACGCGCTGGACCGCCTGGCAAAAGTGGACACCGTTGTGTTCGATAAAACCGGCACGCTGACCACCGGCGCTATGCAGGTTTTGGGCGCTGCTGATATCCCCCAAGAGGCCCTTGCTTTGGCGCAAGCACTGGCCAAGCACAGCCATCACCCGCTGGCAAAAGCGCTGCTCCATGTGGAGAGGGGTGCTGACCTTCCATCCGTGAGCGACGTGGAAGAGCGCCCCGGCGACGGCATTCTCGCACGCGTGGACGGTCAGGAAGTCCGCCTCGGTCGCCGCGCCTGGGCCGCGCCGAGTGCAGACCAAACGGGGCAATCCACCTCCGAACTCACCCTGCGCATGCCAAGCGGCACGGTGCATCATATTGGCTTTGTGGACACACCGCGCAGTGACGCAAAGGACGTCATCACCTGGCTATATAGCCAAGGCAAACGCGTCGTCCTGCTCTCAGGTGACCATCCCATCGTAGCGGAAAGCCTTGCGCGCGCGCTTTGCATTGGCGAATGGCGCGGCGGCTGCCGGCCAGCCGACAAGGTTGACTATCTCAAAGAGATCCGTGCCAACGGCGCGCGCGTTTTAATGGTTGGGGATGGCATCAACGATGCGCCAGCCCTGCGTGCCGCCGACGTGTCCCTCTCGCCCTCCAGCGCCTCTGACGTGGCGCAAGTGGCCGCCGATGTGGTCTTCTCCGGACAAGAGCTGGCGCCTGTCAAATACGCACTCTCCCTGGCCGAAGCCGCTGACCGGAAGGTGAAACAAAATTTCGCGCTTGCCATCGGCTACAACATCATCGCTGTTCCGCTCGCCTTGGTCGGTTTGGTCACGCCGCTGATTGCCGCGCTCGCCATGTCCTTGTCGTCTCTCCTCGTCACCGGCAACGCAGCCCTGGTCGCACGCAAAAAATGACCGTCCTCCTCATCCTCATCCCCGTCGCCCTCGCGCTGGGCGCCCTCGGCCTCATCGCCTTCATCTGGTCACTCAAATCCGGCCAATATGACGATATGGATGGGGCCGCTGAACGCATTTTGCTTGATGATGATTTGGTGGGGGAGGACGGCGGGAGCGATCAACATTCATCGCCAACTTGAATGTCCATTTGTATGCAGGCGATCTGAGGTAAGTCCCAAGGAACATGACGTACTCAATCGACTATTGCCGGACAAAGAGGTTTTCTGAAAGGTTCGTTTTTCAGGAGCAGTACAATTGCAAAAGGTGACGCCATAGCCGTCTCTTCGCTCATGCTATAAGGGGCAGTTATTGACGTCGTAAGATAGCTTAATTTAATTGTACTAATAACCGGAGCAATCAATCGGTGGTGCGACCCTTATCTATACAAGTGAGCAAAGAAAAACTTCCGAAGGGGTTAAGCTATCCTATAAGCACAAA
>JBCCDR010000137.1:0-7263 GCA_039030675.1 Pseudomonadota bacterium
CGCGCTGGTATTGGGTGCGCCACGCGCCGGTGATGGATGCAACAGGCGAGCTCTATGACACGCCTGATGAGCCCGCAGATGTGAGCAACACAGCGGCCTTTGAAGCCCTGGCGCAGGCGCTGCCAAAGGAGGCCATCTGGCTGACTAGCGATTTACAGCGTGCCCATCAGACCGCTGACGCCATCGCCGCTGCTGGCAATACGCCTGCCCAGCGCCTTGAAGATGCGCGCCTGGCCGAGCAGCACTTTGGCGACTGGTTTGGGCAGGGCGGTGACAAAAGCTTTTGGAAGAATCGGCCAGGCAAGGCGCATAACTTCTGGATGGTGGATGCACAGACTCGGCCACCGGGCGGCGAAAGCTTCCTTGACCTCCAAGAGCGCGCGGTTGCCACCATTGAGCATTACAACAGCGTCTATGCTGGCCACACCATCGTGGCGGTCTCCCATGGCGGCGTCATCCGTGCTGCTGTCGCTTATGCATTGGGCTTAGAGCCAGACAAAGCGTTGTGCCTCATGGCAGAAAACCTGTCGACGACGCGGCTGGATTATTGGCCTGGCCCTGGCGTGGGCGGGGATTGGCGCTGCGTGTTTCTCAACAAACGCGCGGCTTAGCTGGACGCTTTATCCAGCTCGCGTTTGATTGCGTTGGCGCCGCGAATTTCGCTGGCGATGTCAAAGACGTCGCGGCCGGTTGCGTCTGTGATGTAGAGGTCAGGCTCTGCTTCTAAAATCTTTTGAACGATTCGCAGCTTCTTCGCGCGCACGGCTTTCATGAGCGCCGTTTGGCCCAGATTGTCTTGCTCGTCGACATTCGCATTCTTCGACAGCATGAGCTCCACGCCGATTTTATCGCCGCGCTCAGCGTAGAACATCAGCACTGTGCGGCCGTCGCTCTTGTTGCGGATATCGGGATTAGCATCGCGCTGGAGCAGCAAGTTGGTCCAGCCAGGGCCGCCATTTTGGCTGGCCAGCATGAGCGCTGAAATGCCGTCAGAATTATGCGTGTTGATATAGACCCCGTTGTCGAGGCGCTGGCGCACTTCAAGGACGTCTTGCTTCTCTATGGCGCGCAAAAACTCAAATCGATCAGAAAACTGGGCCTGGGCTGCGGGCGCCGCCATGGCGAGCACCATGGCCAATGCTGCAAAAAATCGAAAGTGAGTCATCATGGTTCGGTTTCGCCCTGTGTTCTTCACATCTTATGCCGGCCTGCCGCATCGACACGCTGCGCAGCGCGCGTTAATTTGCGCTCTCACGCGTGATGTAAGCAATACCAGGTGAATACGCCATGAATTTTCGTGTTGTCCAGATTGGGCTGTGGGTCATCGTGGCGCTGGCAGGCGCTTATGTCTTCTTCCTGCGCGAGGACGCACCGGACGTTCCCACGGCGCAGAGCTTTCAAGTGGGCGATCCTTATGTGGCGCTCACGGGCAGCGATGGCAGCCCCATCAACACCGCTGATTTCGCAAGCGAGCACCAGCTGCTCTATTTCGGTTTCACCTACTGCCCAGACGTCTGCCCCATCGGCGTGCGCAAGATGGTGACGGCGCAAGCCCTCTATCAGCTATCGGGCGCGCAGGCCCCCTTAAAAGTGGTGTTTACCAGCTTTGATACCGCGCGGGACACGGTTGATATTTTGGCGCAGTATGAAACCAACATTGAGGAAAGCGTTGCCAGCGACTTTACAGAAGAAGAGCAAGCGAAATTGCAGCTCAAGCTCACGACCCTGACCGGCACTGAAAGTGAGATGGACAAGGCGCTCAGCCAATATCCGGTGTTTGTGAACCAAATCACCGACCCCGACCAGCCCGACGGCTATACCTATACCCACACCGACATCATCTACTGGATTCAGCCCGGCGGGACCGTCAAAATCCTCTCCGCCCGCCACAGCGCGCAAGACATTGCCGACATGCTCGCGGCGGCAGCATAGGCCGTGGCCTTTTGGGAGCATACATCCCTGGAGGACATGACGGACGCTGAATGGGAAAGCGTGTGCGATGGCTGCGGGAAATGCTGTTTGCACCGCATGATTGATGAAGACGGCGTCTTGCTGGAAACCAATGTGGCCTGCCGCCTGCTGGACCTAAAAACCATCCGCTGCAAAAACTATCCCCGACGCAAAGATTTCGTGCCTGATTGCGCGATTCTAGACAGTGAGAGCGTCAAAGCCTTTGATTGGCTGCCAAGCAGCTGCGCTTATGTGCGCCTCGCCCGTGGCAAGGGCCTGCCTGACTGGCATCACCTTAAAACCGGCAGCTATGAGGCCATACATGCAGGCGGGCACAGCGTCCTCGGCCGCGTCGTCCCAGAACAAGAGGCTGGGCCGCTGGAACACCACTTGTTCGACTGGTCAGACCCAGCATGAGCAGCCGCGACCTGGCCATTGTCCAGCCCCCAGCAGGCGCGCGCGGGGCGTATCGCTTCACGCTCAGACGCAATGGCACGAAGGCCTGGCCGCTGCTGCAATGGCGCCATCAAGACCGCCGCATCACCTTGCGCATGCCCAAAACGACATCACTGAGCGAGGCACTGGCAGCGTTCGACACGCGCGTACCCTGGTTTGAAGCGTTTATTGTGCCGCGCCGGCGGCCAAAAGCCTCACCTACCCTTTGGATTGATGGTCAAAGCGTGCGGGCCGTGCATGCGCCCAACTATCCAAACACGCCCACCATAGAAGGAGGCACGCTCCTCCTCCGCTCAGCACCGCTGGCGCAGATGCAAAAGACGGTGGGCCAATTCATCTGGGAGCGTACGCAAACAGCCATGGAACAGCACGCTGCAGACAAAGCCGCTCTCCTGGGAAAGGCGCTGGGCCGTGTGTGGTTGAGCAATGCCATGCGCAAATGGGGGGCCTGCGATGCGCGCAACAACATCAATTTCTCCTGGCGGCTGTCGATGGCACCGCCGCTGGTGCAGGAATATCTAGCGGCCCATGAAGTCGCCCACTTCATTCACCGGCATCACAAAGATGCCTTTTGGGCGCAGGTGACAGAGCTGATGCCAGGCTGGGCAGCGCCTGAGCACTGGCTGACGTTCAAAGGCGGCGCGCTCATGGGATGGCGGCTAGACCAGCTGCTGCCAGACGATAGCGCCGCTATTGGCGCGGCGCAGCCGCTTCTAATGCTGTGATCACGCTTGGCAGAATATTCTCTACAATCAGCGCTACACCTTCCTTGGTCGGGTGAATGCCATCCTCTTGGTTCAAAGCCGGATCGGCTGCCACGCCGTCTAAAAAGAACGGATAAAGCGGCACCTCATAAGCCTTCGCCAAATCGGGGTAGAGGCTGTTGAACTCCGCACCATATTCATCGCCCAGATTGGGCGGTGCAAGCATGCCGGTCAGCAAAACGGGGATGTTTTTCTCTTGCAGCGTTTTGAGCATCGCATCCACGTTTGCGCGCGTGCGCTCAGGCAGGATACCGCGCAGCGCATCATTGGCGCCGAGTTCTAAGATCAGCAAGTCTGGCGTGCGCTTGAGGGCAGAGAGGTTCCACAAGAGCCTGGAGCGACCGCCCGATGACGTATCGCCAGACACACCTGCATTTTTCACCACCGCCGCGGAATAGCCTTTTTCACGCAGCATGTCCTCAAGCTGGTTTGGGAACGCCTCGCCAGGGCCAAGGCCATAGCCAGCTGTCAGGCTGTCACCAAAGGCAACGATCAGCGGGCCGCCAGAGTCTGTAGAGGTGTCTGGGGAGGAGTCATCCGCGCGGGCTGTAAACGCGAATACACATGCAAAAGCCGCAAGCAAGGCCGCCAAGCGGTTGCGCCAGCGGCTTTGGGCTCCATATGCCCTAACGAAGAGACGATTGGTCATGGACAAAGATATGGTTTCCACTTCTCCTGAACGCAAGGGTGCCGCAATCACGCTTGATGATGTGCACTTGTCTTTGCCCAGCGAAGCAGGCGAGGTGCACATCCTGCGCGGCATCTCCATGGCGGTGGAAACGGGACAATCGGTGGGGATTGTGGGGCCTTCTGGCTCTGGCAAATCGACCATGATGGCGGTCATGACGGGCCTCGATAAAGCCACCTCCGGCCGCGTGCATGTGGCTGGCGAAGACATTACGGACCTGGATGAAGACAGCCTGGCGCTGTTCCGCCGCGCGCATGTTGGCATTGTGCTGCAGGCCTTCCGCCTCATCCCCACCATGACGGCGCTGGAGAATGTCGCCGTACCGCTGGAGCTGGCTGGCCGCAAAGATGCATTTGATGTAGCGGAAGCCGAGCTGAAAGCTGTCGGCCTAGGCCACCGGCTGACCCATTATCCCGCCCAGCTGTCCGGCGGCGAGCAGCAACGCGTTGCCCTGGCCCGCGCCATTGCGCCTGAACCGGGCATCCTGTTTGCCGATGAGCCCACCGGCAATCTCGACACCACGACCGGCGCGCAAGTCATCGACATCATGTTCAAACTGCACAGCGAGCGCGGCATGACGCTGGTGCTCATCACCCACGATTTATCTCTGGCTGCGCGCTGCGACAGCGTCATTGAAATGCGCGATGGCCTGAAGGTCGACGCCGCCTTTGACGCCATAGCAGCGCAATAAGCATGAGCCCGCACAAAGCCACCTGGGGCGATATCAGCCGCTTTGCCCTGCGCGAGATGCGCGGCGGGCTGGCCGGTTTTCGGGTCTTCATCGCCTGTTTAGCGCTTGGCGTGGCCGCCATTGCCGCCGTCGGCGGCGTCACCCAAGGCATCTTGGAGCAGCTCAGTGCAAAGGGCCAAGAAATCCTCGGCGGCGACGTGGATATCCGCCTTAACCAGCGCGTCGCCAGTGACGAGGAGTTCACATACCTCCTGCAAAACAGTGAGCAAATCGCCCGCGTCATGCGTCTGCGGGCCATGGCGCGTGCCGAGAGCAATCAGAAGCGCACGCTCGTCGAACTCAAAGCCGTCGAAGACGCCTACCCGCTTTATGGAACGCTGGAGCTGAGCAGCACCGAGCCACGCCCACAGCTGTTTGAGAAACGCGGCGACATATGGGGCGCCGTTATAGAGCCAACGCTCATGACCCAGCTCGGCGTCGATATCGGCGACGTGCTAGCCGTGGGCGATACACGCTACGAAATCCGCGCGACCATCACCGTCGAACCCGACAAATCCAATGAGGGCTTTCAGCTCGGTCCAACCTTGATGGTGCCTCACAGCTCCATGGAAGAGACGGGTTTGGTGCGGCTGGGTAGCCTTATCCGCCATCACTACCGCCTGCGCCTGGGTTCAGAGGTGGATGTGGACGCGTGGTTAGAAGATTTGAACGCCCGCTTCCCCGACGCAGGCTGGCGCATCCGCGACCGCTCTAATGGCGCACCGGGCATTCGCCGGTTCATTGACCAGATGGGCATGTTTTTAACGCTGGTGGGCCTCACAGCGCTTACAGTCGGCGGCGTTGGGGTAGGCAATGCGGTGCGCGGCTATCTCGACCAGCGCACCGAAACCATCGCCACCTTCAAAGTCCTTGGCGCGGACGGCAGCACCGTGTTTCGCATCTATGTGCTGCAAATCGCCATCATCGCGGCAGCGGCCATCGTGCTTGGCCTCGCCTTGGGCACGCTGGCACCGCTGTTCGTCAGCCAAGCGCTGAAGGACGTTCTGCCCGTCGCGCCGGAGTTTAAAATCTATCCGGTGCAGCTGGGGCTTGCCGCCGTCTACGGCCTGCTCATCACCGCTGTCTTCTCGCTCTGGCCCCTGGCTAAGGCGCGCGATATTCCCGCCGCGCGGCTGTTCCGGCAATTGGTCGCGCCTGATAAAAGCTGGCCGGCCCAACGCTTTGTCATCGCCACCGGCCTTGCCATAGCAGGCATTGTCGGACTGGCCATTGGCCTGGCGGAAGACAAAACCCTGGCCGCTGGCTTTGTCGCGGCCGCCATCGGCGCCTTTGCGTTACTGCGCGGCGCGGCCGTGCTGATTGCCTGGGGCGCCAAGCGCTTACCGCGGGTACGCAGCCCGCTGGCGCGCATTGCCGTCGCCAATTTGCACCGCCCTGGCGCGGCAACCGCCGCCGTTGTTTTGTCCCTCGGCTTGGGCCTCACGCTGTTTGCAGCGCTGGCAGCGATTGAGCACAATATGTCAGCCGAGGTGCGCCAGCGCATCCCGGATGAAGCGCCGGCCTTTTTCTTTGTCGATATTCAGCCCTTTGAGCTAGAAGAATTCATCGAGACAGTCGCCAGCGTGGAAGGCACAGGCGAGTTCCGCTCCGTCCCCTCCCTGCGCGGGCCCGTCATGGCCGTCAACGGCGTGCCAGCCGATGAAATTGACGCAGACCCCAATGAAGCCTGGGTGCTGCGCGGCGACCGGGGCCTGACCTATTCCGCCAGCGTGCCGCAAGGCAACCGCGTGGTGGCGGGCGACTGGTGGCCGGAAGACTATGCCGGCGCGCCGCTCATCTCGCTAGAGGAAGAAGCCGCCCGCGGCATTGGCGCGAAGGTGGGCGACACCATCACCCTCGGTGTCCTCGGCAACGAAATCACGGCCAAGATCGCCAACCTACGCGCGCTCGATTGGAGCACCTTTGGCTTTAATTTCGTCATCGTCTTCGCGCCCGGCACGCTGGAAAACGCGCCGCACACCCATATGGCAACCGTGAAAGCAAAGGGCGATGTGGAACAAGCCGTGTTTGATGCGGTGACCGCAAAGTATTCCGGCGTCTCCGTGATTCGCATGAAAGAGGTGCTCACCTCAGTCAGCGACGTCTTATCGCAAATTTCCAGCGCGGTGCGGGTCACCGCCGTTGTGACGATTTTAGCAGGCGTTTTGGTGCTTGCTGGCGCCATGGCCGCCGGCCGGCGCGCGCGGGTGTATGACAGCGTTATCCTTAAAGTCTTGGGCGCGACGCGAAGTAACGTCCTGGCAGCCTATTTGATTGAATATGCCCTTTTAGGCCTGGTAACCGGCATAATTGCGCTGGCATTAGGCACTTTGGCCGCCTGGTTTGTCATCACCACAGTGTTTGAAGGGGCCTGGGTGACGCCGTTTACCACCATGGGATTAACCATAACGGGCGCGATTTTGGTCACGGTGGGCTTCGGCTTGGTGCTCACATGGCGTGTTTTGGGCGTCAAAGCAGGGCGGGTTCTGGCTACGGTCTAAGCGCGTTTCTGGACGGAAAGTCTTGAAACTGTCCCATTTCTACCTGATATTTACTGGTAAGCCTGCAGCCATGCCGGCGACGACTTTAACAATGAGGATGTAAGATGGCAGATCGCTATCAAATGCAGCGAAAGTATTCAGGCACGGGGACCGACGCCAAAGCCGGCGTCGACG
>JBCCDR010000138.1:0-7168 GCA_039030675.1 Pseudomonadota bacterium
AGCGCCGACATGGTCAGCTTCAACACCCGCCATTTCCAATGGCAACCCCTCATCAGCCCCATCGACCACCTCATCTGGGGCGTCGACAGCCGCACCATTGACCGCGTGTGGGTTGCCGGCAAAGAGCGGATTGTTGGGGGCCGCAGCGTTGATGTGGATGAAGAGGTTCTGCTGCATGAGGTTGCTACGGCTTCCAAAGCCATCTTGGAGCGCTCTGGGCTGCCCTATCAGCGCAGCTGGTCCATGCGGCCTGCTTAACGCTACCTCATTACAGAGATCAAAGCGGGTAACACATGGCGCAGAGGAGATAATATCTGATCCAAACTCTGGCCATGGCCATGTTGTTTTTTTCAAGCGAGACATTCAGCTGTAATTAATCTGCTCTTTCATACCGTCCAGACTGCGTCGGTTTCTATGGACGATGTGACATTACATTTCGAACACTCTCTCAATACTTCTACTATGTGAGCGCTATGCCTTTTTTCAAAATATTCAGTGTCGTGACCGGGATATCCCTATTTAGCTGCGGAATTGCCGTTGCAGATGAGCCTTTGCCCATCTTGGCCATCAATGCGGGCAGTTCAAAGCCACTCACAGTGTCTGGGATTGACTTTGTCGCGGACACCTATGCGCAAGGCGGAGAGAATTTCAATCTCAGTCGCTGGGGTGATCAAACGACGAAGTCTTATTTGGGCACCTTGCGTGGTGGACCGTCCATCTCTTACGAGTTGCCAGTAGACCCGGGCCTCTACGATATTGAGCTGAGTTTTACAGAAAATTGGCATCGCTCTGCGGGAAAACGCGTCTTTGATGTGTCTGCGGAAGGCCAGATAGTTGCCAAAGGCGTTGATGTCTTCGCGCAGGCCGGCGAACGCGCTAAAGTGCATGTCATAACGCTGTCAAACATAGACAGCGGAAAAGACGGTGACCCGCAAACCCTGAGCCTTAAATTCACCAAAGTTATCGACAACGCGATCATTAATGGGATCAAGGTGACCTGCCCGGCCAGCAACGCCCAATGCCGTGAGGTTCAGCTTGCGCGTGTGGCCGAGCGCGCTGCCGCTGAAAAACGCCGACAAGAAGCAGAAGAGCTGGCAAACCGCAAACCGACCACGGCGCGCTATGGCCTTTGGTACAATCTACGCACACGCGGCTCGGTTGTTGCCCAATTTCTGAAGCTCGCGGTGGATCTCACAGGCAATGAAGATGGTGTGGTTGTTCAAATTCGCGATCGGCGCGATGGGTACTATGACCGCAAGCTCGGGCGCGACGGGCTTGGACAAAGTATTAATTGCGTGATTTACTTCACGCCGGCTGAGCGCTTCGCAGACATGGTCTATCAAGGTGACACCTGCGGCGAGGGCAGCGGACCGTTCAAAATGGCAACCCACAGCAACGGTCTACCGCAGGTGACCGGCCGCTTTTACGGCGCAAATGTCACCTTCAATATGACAGGGCCAAATGCTGTGCCGGGCGCGCGCTATTCTGCCCCGCCAAAAGAATTGCCGTCCTTTAAAGGGGTCTCATATTCCCCTGATCTGGCGGATATGAAGAAGCAGGTTGAGATGGCACTTTTCGGCAAAAAAGCTGTCCAGGGCTGGGAAATGAAAAACAGCGACAATGGACGCGTTATATATAGCCTCAGCAGTCCGCAAAAAAGTTCACAAACTCCGCCTGAAGATACCTTTGAAATTCATACCGATGGCCCTGGCCCCGATGCGCGCGTTTGGGGTTTTCGGCGCCTTTGGTATCCGGCGGAAGATAAGCGGCCGACTGTCGACACGCTGTCTAACGCGCTGAAAAAGAAATATGGTGAGCCGTCGGGTGTGTATAAGAAGTCACAACGCTTCGGGGCAACGCCGCGGCGCGGTGTGGCATGGTCGTATGACGATTCCGGAACGCTTGGGGACCAACGCCTGGTGCATGTCTGCGGGTTTTCCAGCGCCTGGCCGCCGGCTGAACAGCCTGTACGCGGCAGTTTTGAATTCCCGCGATGGGAAAAAACACCTGAAATTTTTGTCGTTGCCCGCAGCGGATGTGGCCATCAAATGGTTGTCAGTGACATTTTTCTGATCGAAACCAACCAAGTACGCAATGTGGCGTTCAGCTATTTTGACCCGCAAGTGGCAGAGGTCAGCGCTTGGAAGGGCGCCTTGGCGGACCACAAAGCGCTTCTTGACCGGCAGGACTTGCGTAAAGCGGCCGCAGCGAAGAAATCTAAGGCCGAAAAGCGCGAAGACGTGGATGCAGATTTGTGAGACAAGGGAGCAGGCGGCCCCTAATAAGGCTTATCCCCCCTCACCCACATCCGGTGCGTTAGCCGCTCATATTTCTTATCGTCAAACAAGCTGCCGGTATGCAATGTGCAGCGGTTGTCCCAGGTGAGGATGTCGCCGGGTTGCCAGCGGTGGCGGAAGACGAATTGGTCTTGGGTGACGAAATCGACCAGCTCGTCAATCAGGGCCATGGCCTCTTTTTCTTCCATGCCGATGATGCCTTTGACGGTGCCGGTGGAGACCCAGAGCGCTTTGCGGCCATCGGCGGGATGGGTGCGGATCAAGGGGTGATGGACGTCGGGGTTGTCGGCGATAATCTCTGGCGTGATAGGCTTCTTGCCGTAGAGCCGGGTCTGCATCAAGTGCAGGTAGCTGTGGTGCACGATGAGCGGGTCGAGCTGGGCTTTGCGCTTATCGGAAAGGGCGTCATAGGCTGCGCAGCAATCGGCCAGCAGGGTATCGCCGCCTTCTGCGGGCACTTCGATGGAATAGAGCATGGTGTTCATCACCGGCTCTTCTTTGTAGGAATAATCGGTGTGCCAGCCGATGCCATCAAAGTGTGCGCCGACGGGCTCGCCTTTGTCATTTTTCTTGTTCGACAGCAGGTAAATCTTGGGATAGCCGGGCAGCGTAAATTTGGTTTGGGTGTGGTCTTCCGGCTCGCCAAAAGCGGATAGGAAGCGCATCAAATCATCGGGCGACATGTCTTGCCCGCGGATGAGCAAGGCGCCGTGTTTCTGGAAGATGTCCACCAGCTCTTGGTGCACCGCGTCGCTGGCGCTTGCCACATCAACGCCGGAGACCTCGGCGCCGAAACCGGGTTTGAGCTCTGTCACCTCAAGGGCGTACATAGCGGTCATAGTCAGCTCCTTGTTTCATCTAGGCCTGCTCTTCCACCATCTTGCCCATCTTCGTCAAAAAATGGTCGCTGACGGTTACGGGCTCATATTGGGCTGGATTGTCCGCATCGATGCAGGATGGAATGGTTTCGACAATGCCGTCTTGGTCAGGATTATAGAAGAACACCAAGGACATGCGCTCGCTTGACCCGTTGCGCTGCGCTTCCGGATTGCCAACGCGGTGCATGGTGGAGGTCCACCGGTCATTGGTCCAGCGCTGCATCATATCGCCGATATTGATGATGACGCTGCCTGGCACGTTGGGCACATCCACCCAGCTGCCCTCTTTGGTTTGGATTTGCAAGCCGCCGGGGATGGACCAATCCGAATGCACAATGGTGAGGCTGCCATAGTCCGTATGCGCGCCGCAGCGCAGCTGCTTGTCTTTGGGTGTTTTGGCGAGTGGCGGGTATTTAAACACGGCCAGGTTGCTGGCATGGCGCTCTAAGATGGCGTCGAACTGGTCTTTTGGCTGCTTAAGCGCGGCGGCGAACAGCTGCATGATCTCATGGCCAAGGGCGGCGAAGCTATAATAGGTGTCCGTCCAAATCTGGTGGAAGCCGGCAATTTCTTGCGGATAGGCGATGTCATAGCCAAGACCTTCCACAGCGGCGCTGCGGAAATAAGGGTCGCCCGTCGCAATATCAGGCCTGTTGGAGGCAAAGGCCTCACGCAAATCCGGCGCTGACTCTTCATCCAGCGTATAGGCCAGCGCGGAGGATTCCATCTGATAATAGCCGTAAAAGCTGCCCTCCGCCTTCTCGTATTTATTTTTGACGTCAGCTGGCAGCGCGAAAAATGCGTCAGCGGCGGCATGGATTTTCGCCAAGGCGGCCTCCGAGATGCCGTGACCGGTCAACACGATAAAGCCCGTCGTTTGGCACGCCGCATCCACCTCTGCGGCGATGGCGCTGCGCGTGCTGGCATCTGCGCTGCGATAAAGCGCCATATCGATGATGGGCAAATCCATGTGCCAATGTCCTCTCTTACAATGACCACTCAAAATTACAGGGGCACTATGAGGCAAAGTCAGCGCCTGGTTTTGACTGTGCGCGCATTGATATTTGCTTTTCAGCCCAATGACAGGCGCAGACCTCGCCCTTAGCGGCCGCTGCATCACTTAAAGGGCAGCGTTATAGGAGTGATATGCCCATGACTGCCGACGACATCACAGCCAAGCCATCCACCGCCATTTGGCTTGGCTTTGCCCTCATGAGCGTGTTCTTTTTCCATGTGGTCTCCACCACTTTCACCTCGCTTGGGGTGGTGCTGCCGTACATGATTGAAGCGCAGAGTTGGAGCTGGGCTGAAGCCGGCCTTGGCTTTTCCATTTTGGCGCTTGTTGTGGGGCTTGCCTCTATGGTGCCAGTGTCGCTCATCCGCCGCTCGGGCATTAAACTGTCCATGGTCATCGGCGGAGCCGCCATGATTGCTGGCTTTGTGCTGCTGGCCACCACGTCGTCGCTTGTCCAATATTTCTTCGGCACGGGCCTGGCAGGCTTTGGCTACACGCTGTGCAGCACCGTGCCTGGCGTGCACTATATCAACACGAAATTTGCCGCTGCAAATCGCTCCCGCCTGATTGGGATTTACCTGACCATTGGCGGCCTTGGCGGTGTGTTTGGGCCGCTTTTGGTCACGTCCGTTGTGAGCGCCACCGGCGATTGGCGCACCTATTGGTGGGTTTCAGCGGTCATCACGGCTGCGCTCATCGTGTTGGCCGTCATCCTGCTCAACGGCGATGCGGGCGCCAGCCCGGCTGACCGCGCAGATGCTGAGAAGGCACAAGAAGCCAGTGCATCTGATTGGACCTATGGCGAGGTGGTGCGCTGCAAGCAGTATTACATCATCGTCGCCGCCCTGACGCTCACATTGCTGTGCGGGCTAACGCTCAATAGCTGGGCTGTCACGCATATGAAAACGCTTGGCGTGTCCGCCACCATTGCAGCCGGCGCGCTGAGCGGCCATGCGCTTATCAATGCCCTCTCGCGCGCTCTTGGCACAGCGCTTGTCACGCGCGTTGCGGCCAAATGGCTGCTTGTCTCCGCCCTTGCGGCCGAAGCAGGCGGCATGGTGGCCTTGGCCTATGCCGATAGGCCGCTGACCATCACGCTCTTTGGCCTTGGTGAGGGCTATGGCTATGGCATGTGCCTGTTTGCCACAACGGTATTGCTGGTCGATTATTTTGGAACGTCTAAGAACCCCGAAGTCTTCGGCCTGATGCATCTTATCACCACGGTGGCCATGATAGGGCCAGTGTTTGCTGGGTTTGTGGCAGAGCGTGTGGGCGGCTTTGGGCCTGTGTTCCTTGGCTATGGCGCTGTTGTTTTCTGCGTCATGCTCACAGTCGCCACCATGACGGCGCCCATGCGGCCCCAGAATGCGCGGAAACAAGAAACTGTCGAGCGCGGTGGGGCGTTGGCGGGAGAGGCTGAGGGACAGGCCTAGCGTCTATTCGTGAAGTCCTTCGGCCTGCAAGGCCTGGGCGGCCATCTTGCGTTTGTCCCTTTCCTCCCGGATGGGCGCGAAAATGCGATAGTCGTCGGTATTTGGAAAGTCTTGAATATACTTCATGAGGGCGTCTGCAACATTGGGCGACATAGCCAGCGTAAGGTGGACATCTGGCGCGATATCCTCAAACGCCTTGTCATCGATTTGGCCGGCGTCATAAGCCCATTGAAGTGTCGCCCAAATCGCGCCCCGCGTTGCGGTGTACATGTAGACCTGCAGCGCTTCCTCCTCAGACAGTGGGGTTGTCTTGTAAATCGCGTGGCGCAGCGATGCGTCTGTCATGAGTTGGGTCTGCAAGGCGCTGAATTGGTTCATGATATCTTTTGTCGCGTTAAACAGAGACAGCTGGGCTTGTTGTTTCATCTGTCCATAGATGGCGACGAGGGACACGACGACGGCTAACACGGCAACCGTTTGGCCAATGTAATAGATGTTTTCCAGTGTTAGAGGCATAGCGTCCCAACGGTGCTGATGAGCGGATCGGCCAAAGCATACGCCATAGGCCTCATTCGCTCGCGGCGATTGAAACCCGTGGCGCGCGACTGCAGCCCTCAGAGTCTTATGACAATCGCGGGCGGTGTCCAGGGCGAATTAGGTGATCGCCCGATCAATCCAATCGTGAAAGTGCTTCACCCGGCTTTCCTGCGCGCTCAGCCATGCGCTGGAAAAACCGGAGGACGCTGCCCCTTGCTGCACACGTTCCAGCAGACTGATGTCCTGATCGATGGTCTCCGTCATGCTCTTGCGGCCGGACATGACATCCTCGTGAGTAAAGACATCGCGCGCAGGCCGTCCGTTTGACGATACAGCATCAGCACTGGCGGCATGCAGGGTCTGCTGGGTATCGCCTGCGCCGCCCAGGGCCGGGTCTGGCTGGAGCATCAACGTCCATTTGTCGATGAAAGATGTCTCCGGATCGGTTGGGTGCGGCCGGCTGCGCATGACCCAGACACCCTCAGGAGAGCCGGACAAGATGATGTTTGGGAATAGATTATATTGATAGACCTCAGTCAGCTGCTGGTCTGTGAACGCCTCATAGTCATAGCCTGCCTTGCCCGATTGCGCGCGCTTGGCCGCTTGAATGGCTTTTGGAATATCCGCCACGCGCCCGTCAAAGTCCGCCGGATCGAGCCCAAGAGCTTGAAGTTGCATGGACTGGTAATCTGTCGCCTTCTCAGGCGTTGGAAAGCGCGGATCGGTCACAAAGCCAGGCAATCGCAAACCGGTATGACCGTTGTCTAAAAGGTCCTCTTCCGCCGCCGTACAATCGACGAAACGCCGGTGCTGGGGGTGGATATGGTTGACATGGTAGAGTTCGGAAAAATTATCAATAATCGCTTTCCAATTACACTTCACGCTTGCGGTTTGATCTTGTACCAAGACCATTTTTGCCACGTCACTGGGCGCCATCAGGCTGGTGACCGGCCGCAGGAAATCTGCCAAAGGCGCAGCGCCGAGGTCCATGTTGACGAACACAAGCCC
>JBCCDR010000139.1:0-7167 GCA_039030675.1 Pseudomonadota bacterium
GGGACACTGCTGGTCGCATGGGCCCCCGATACACCCAGCCGTCTCGGTAGATGAAGTTGCTGTAGATCAGGTTGGGAAAATTCTCTTTCAGGAACGCTCGGTTGGCTTGTGTGTCGCTGAACTCAGCAACGGTTTGCCAACGCGCACCGGATTCGCCCCATGGCCCCGACAATCGCAGGCCCCAAAGCGTCGCATACTTTGAAATGAAGAAGTCGGTTTCGTCTTCACCGACCCATTCGCCATAGAAACTGTAGGCAATATTCCCAATCGTGTTGCCATAGCGAATGTCAAAACCCGCCATCTGGTTACCAGGCTCATCCAGCGTCCCGGTGTTATCAGCGTTATTGAAGGGAAAAATCGAGTCAATCCAAGTGCTAAACCCACACGGGCGCCCCTGCCCACACAGCTGGATGGCCCGCTTGATAGAAAATGTGAAGCCTGGCAAAGGATTGATGTCGACGCGGAACCCGCCAATCAAATCATTGTCAAAGCGCCCGCCACTGTCGTCTTGCAAGGACAGGAACATATCAATGCTCCAAGGCCCAAGCCAGCTCAGCCACTTCGACGCAAAAGGATTTGGGCTGTTGCGCTTAAGGCCAATAGACGGCTGCGGGCGCGCAGATGTTGAGAAAATCAGGGCATTGTTCCAGCCGGGACTCCACCACCGCTCCACGGTGCCCACATAGCCAATCCAATTGCCGATTTCTTGCGCAAGATAGCTGTTGTCAAAGGTGACATTGCGTCCAAAGGGCTCATCTTGCAGGCCAAGACCCAAAGACAGCGTCGTGCCGCCAAAACGCCCAATGAAACGGGCTTGGGTGTCATAATCACCGCGGGCCTGCGCTCCATAGCTGCGCACCAACGTCGGCCGGTTCGTAGCGGCAACATCAATTTCAGCGCCCCAGGATCGACCCTGCCCGCGCCGCGCTGGCATCACGCGGCGCACGCGCAGCAAAGCATCGCGCGCATAGGCTGGCAGCGTGTTGACGTCCGCTTGGTCCAAACCGCCACGCACTTGCGCCCAATTCACCGGCCAAGAGGCCAGCGGACCGCGCAAGACGCCCACATCGGATAGCAACTCCAAATCAGAACGCAGCACGCGGTCATCAACAGCTGTCCAGACATCAGCCTGCCCCGAACCTGCGCAAACCAAAAAGAACAGCGCCGTACACGCAGTCAAAAGTTTACGCATCTGAGGTCTCCTTCGGGATGCAGCGCCAGGTAGCGCTGCACGTGGGCCGTGTGTTACTGCGAGAGCATGGAAGAGACAACACAGTTGTGCGCTTTATGTGACAGGCCACTTGGCCAGCGGCGTGAAGCGCACCACACTGTTCCCAAATCAAAAGGAGGCAAGCAAACAGTGCTGGTGCACCCGATATGCCACCGCAAAATACATGCGGTCTTCACCAACGCTGAGCTTGCGCGCATGGCAGGCGATATGGAGGTAGTCAAAGCGCATCCAGCGATGCGTACCTTCATTCGGTGGGTTTCGACCAAACACCCGGATTTTCATGCGCCGACGCGGGTTTAGCTTTGCTCGCCGAACGAAACGCGTATTGTTTGCAACATATCGAATAAGTCCGCGAAACGCGTTGGCATTGCTGCCATGATCTGCGTGGTGCCCAATTGGCCTGCTTGATGCTGCACGCACTCTAGCACATAGCCTTCAAATTGCTTGGCCAGGCTGTCCGCGCCAGCAGGGTTAAGCGTATTGTCGAGTGCGTACACAGCCTCTTCTAAGCCCTCCCCCGTCTTTGACGAGACCAGCATGACCTGCGCTTTGGACGCCGCGTTCTTTGACAGAGACAAAGCGCCCTCAACATCTGCAACAGCGCGGCGCGCTAATTCGCCTAAGTCAGCCTTGGTCACAAAAACGATATCAGGCACTTCTGCAATGCCCGCTTTCATGAACTGCAGGCTGTCCCCACTGCCGGGCTGGATACACAGGCCAACGCAATCGGCCACGTTAGTGATTTCGGTCTCCGACTGGCCAACACCGACTGTCTCGATAATGACACGATCAAAATGTGCGCGCAGGAACAGTGTGGCGGGAAACGTCGCATCACTCAGACCGCCCAGACGCTGGCCAGCCGCCATGGAGCGTATGAAGGCTTGCTCGCCGAAACGCGCAAAGTTCATGCGGGTTCGGTCGCCCAGCAACGCGCCGCCAGACTTGCGAGACGAGGGGTCGATGGCCAAGACGGCGACACGCAAGCCGCTATCGACCCATTGTTCGACCAGCTTCTGTGTGAGCGAGCTTTTGCCGACCCCCGGCGGGCCGGTCAGACCCAATACCAACCCGCGCGCTGCGTTCAGCGAGTCATCAAGGAGCTGCGCTGTCTTTGGTGATAAGCGACCTGTTTCAATGTCCGTGAGCCCTTGGGCAACCTGCACTTTAGGAAGCATGGGCTAGCTTTGATCCAGCCGTAATTCGATGCGCCGATTGGTCCGATACGCGCTCCACGTCCGCCGCTCATCACGGGGCTGATAAGGTCCAAAACCAGCAGCGGCCAAACGCTTTGGCGGAATGCCTTCGCTGATGAGGAACTTCACCACAGACAAAGCCCGCGCCTGAGAGAGCTCCCAATTGCTTGGGAACTGCGCGGTGTTAATCGGCAGAATGTCCGTGTGCCCATCCACCCTGAGCACCCAGTCCACATCCTCTGGGATGGTACTGGCAATACTCAGAAGTGTTTCAGCAATGGTTGCCAGCTGGCGCTTGCCTTCGTCGCCCAAGCTTGCAGAGCCGGATGCAAAGAGAAGCTCGGATTGGAAGACAAAGCGATCGCCTTCCACGGTGATATCCGGGCGTGCGCCAAGCAGCGATTTGAGCCGACCAAAGAATTCTGACCGGTAGTCAGAAAGTTCCTGGACTTTGCTGGCAAGCGCAGCATTCAAGCGCTCACCAAGATTTTTGATGATGGCTTCTTGGCGTTTGTCTTTCTGTTCTGAGGCGTCCAGCTTCTGCTCTAAAGACGCAATTTGCTGGCGCAAAGCCGAGAGGTTCTGGTTGAGCAAAGCAATCTCATTGCGCGCGGCTGCGGTGATCGCCTGCTCCGCCTCTAATTCCTTCGCGCGCTCTTCTAAATCAACGTTCAGCGAGGTGATCTGTGCTTGGGCAGCGGCCTGGTCTTGCGCGGCCTGTGCTAAGTTTTCCCGAGCCTCGTCAAGCTGACTGGAAAGCCCACTGATTTGGGTGCGCAGGCCCTGGTTGTCTTGCTGCGCTGTCGACAAGCTGGCGCTCAAAGCAGTGATTTCATCGCGCAAGCTCGCTGATGTATCGCGCTCCATGCTCAGCTGGCGCGATAGGTCATTCAAGTCCGCGCGCAACGCTGCCAAAGCCTCATCCCGACCTGACAGCGCAACAGACAAAAAGGTCTGCGACAGGAAGAAGATGAGAAGAACAAAAATGACGACGAGCAGCAGGCTCGACAAAGCATCCACAAAGCCCGGCCAGCTTAAATCAGCGCCCGATTGAGGCCCTCGCCTGCTCAGCCGCGTTGCCATCTAAGGCGCCTTGTCCGGTTTCGCGTCAGCCTCTTGGCGCTCATCCATGATGGCAGCAATGGTGCGCCCAAGCCGCGTTGCTGCCGCGTTGATGTCATCAGACATCTGCGCGCGCACGGCCGACTGTGCATCTGCAAGCCCCGCAACGCTGGCCCGGAGCTCTTTGAGCACCTGAAGGCTGGCATCATCGCCGCTGCCGGCTGCCTTTTGGGTCGCTGCTGCCAGCTGCAGGAGCGCTTCTGCTTGCTTTTCAGAGCGTGTTTCCAGGCTCGACAGCGTGGATTGCAAAGCCGCCAATGCTTGCAGCAGGCGGTCGCGTTCCTGGTCAGCGCGCGACATGCGGCGCTCCATGGCCTCAAGGGAATCCGCTGACTGGGTCATGATTGTCCGCATGAAAGCGCTGGGCCCCGCAGCCGGCGCAGCGGCGCTGGCTTTGCCGCCTAGGTCACCGTCGCTGATGTCGAGCGGGATGACATGGGCTGCCAGCCAGTCTTCAAGCTCGTTGAAAAACCGGCTCTGGGCCCGGCCAAGCTGTAAATCAAGGAACCCAAGAATAAGGGAGCCTGCCAAGCCAAACAAAGATGAGGAAAAGGCTGTGCCCATGCCGGACAGCGGCGCCTGCAAGCCAGCCTTGAGCCCTTCGAACATGGCCGGCACATCCGTTGAGTCTACGTTGAGACCGTTGATGGTCTGGCCGATGGCCAAGATGGTGCCAAGCAAGCCCCAAAACGTTCCCAGCAGGCCTAAAAAGACAAGCAGCGCGACCAAATACCGGGCCAGCTCTCTGCGTTCATCAAGGCGAGCGGCAATGCCGTCAGCGAGAGATCTCAAGGAAATCGGATTCAGCGCCAATGGCCCAGACCGAGCCAAACTGGACAAAGAAGCAAGCAGCGGCGGCGCATCCTCAGGCAGTTTGCGCGGGCTCTCTTCGTACGCGGCAATCCAATCAATGTCTGGCTTGAGCCGCGCGACTTGGCGCAGGATGTAAAGACAGCCCACCAAGAGCACAAAGACGATCACGCCATTGATAACCAGATTGCTGCGGAACGCAGCCTCAAGGCGCGGCCAGAGAATGACTGAAACCACGATGACGGAAAGCAGAAACCCAGCCATGGGCATGAGAAATCGGAATGGTCGCGTCATGTCCTCTACTTACTGCACGATGGGCCTATTGCACGCCAAGGCGGTGCTGACAAAACCTAACCATACCTAAGGCGATTTTAGGGCTGATGCATCCTTAAAATCAGGCGGCACCTGATATCCCCCCATGACCTGCGCGAGTGCTTCGGCAAAAGCGATGGTCGTCGTATCATGCATGTAAGGCCCGATGATTTGCACACCCACTGGCAATCCATCCGCTGCCAGGCCTAAAGGCGCGGTGGTGGCAGGCAAGGAGAGCGTGGTCGCCAACGCGATATATTCCAAGGCCTCCACATAAGGGCGCTGCGTTCCATCAACCCTCACCTTGCGCGATAACAAGCTGCCCTCATGCTGGTGCGGCGGCGCTGTCCAAGGAATGATCGGGGCCAACAAAACGTCATAGTCTTGAAAGAAACTGTCAATCTGGCGGCGCATAAGCGCTTGCTTTTCCCGTGCCTTCAGCCAGGCGCGGTGAGACTGCGCCGTGTGCATCATACTGCCAGCCACGCCTGTCCCATCGTGCAGTCCAAGCGTTTGAGCCAGAGCCAGGAATGGATGCGCAGCGGTCGCAACGGCAAACTGGCTGAGTGGCGTATCCATAGAAACAGCCCCAAGCAGCAACTGCGCATAGACTTGATTGAGCTCCTCATAAGAAGAGTGCAGCGGCCAAACATGCTCTAAAGCGGCCACATTGCCCGTCAGCGCGTTTGCAAGCGCATCCATCATCGCTTGCACCGCCTGTGACGGACGGTTGGTGCGGTGGCCGAACCACAATCCGACACGAAAATCTTCAAGCTGTGTCGCCCGCGGCGGCGGCAAGGAAATGCGTTTGTCGCGATTGATGCCAACGGGGCGGCGCAGGACATCCAGCAAGACTCTCAAATCCTGTGCACTGCGGCCCATGGGCCCCATGACCACAAGATCGGTATCGGACGCTGTTCCCGGCGCCGGCGGCACATGCCCATATTCTGAAATCAAACCCAGTGTGGGTTTGTGGCTGTAAACGCCGTTATAATGCGCTGGATTGCGTAGCGAGCCGCCAATGTCGCTGCCGATATCGCCGCCCGTTAAGCCAGCGCTGAGCGCAGCCGCCGCCCCGCCCGATGAGCCACCACATGTGCGCGAGAGATCCCAAGGGTTGTTGGTGGTCCCGTACACATCATTATAGGACTGAAGGTCAAACGCCATATAGGGCACATTGGTCTTGCCCATACACAGCGCGCCTGCATCGAAAAGGTTTTGGACGGCGTCGGCATTTGCAGCGGGCGCATTGCCCGCCCATTCAGGCGCACCGGCTGTCGTGTTAAAGCCTGCAACATCAAAGCACTCTTTGATAGTGAAAGGCACGCCGTGCAGCGGGCCTATCTCTTCGCTGCTGGCTAAGACTTCATCTGCTGCTTTGGCTGCGTCGCGGGCTCTATCAAAATCAACCTGTACGACGGCATTTAGCTGGGCCCCGAAGGTATCATGACGCGCAGCGTACAAATCAACCAGTTGAACGCTTGAAACATCGCCCAGGGCAATCAGGCGCGCGAGCTGCGTGGTAGGCTGAAAGGCGAGAACATCGGGGCTCATGGCCTCATGATAACGCTGTCACAGGAGGCGTCTAGGCCGATTGTTTATGGGCTTTGATGCCTTGGGCGATGAGCTTGTGCAATTGGCTATGGACAGCGCTATTGGCAGCCACGATGCCGCCTGTTTTGAGCATTTGATCGGAGCCGCGAATGTCTGTCACGATGCCGCCGGCCTCGCGCACCAAAAACATGCCGGCCGCAATGTCCCAGGCTTGCAAGTCTTCTTCCCAAAACCCGTCAAAACGCCCAGCAGCCACATAGGCCAGGTCCAGCGATGCTGCGCCAAACCGGCGAATACCAGCCACCTTGGGCATCACTTCATCCAAGATGTGCGCAAAACGCCCAAAGCCGCCACGGCCTTTAAAGGGAATGCCTGTCGCGAACAAACACTCATCCAAATTGCGCCGGCCCGACACCCGCAAGCGGCGTTCATTTAGATACGCGCCGCGGCCTTTGTCTGCCCAAAACAGCTGGTCTTGCAGCGGCTCATAGACAATCGCAGCGGTGATCTCACCATATTGCTCTGCGGCAATGGAGATCGCGAAATGGGGAATGCCGTGCAGGAAGTTGCTCGTCCCATCGATCGGGTCAACAATCCAGCGCGGCCCATCCGGCCGCACATTAGTTTCACCCGACTCTTCTAAAACGATACCGAAATCCGGCCGCGCGCGCGTGAGTTCTTCACGCAAAATCTCATCAGCGCGCCGATCAGCTTGGCTTACAAAATCCGCAGGACCTTTCTTTGAGACTTGCAGATGTTCCACCTCGCCAAAGTCGCGCGTCATGTTCCAAGCGGCCTTTCGCGCCGCCTGGGTCATCACGTTGATGAGGGCTGATTGATAGGCCATCGCGCGGCCTAATCCGCACGCTTGACGTAGCTGGAATCTTCCGTCGCCACGATGATTTTGGTGCCTTGGTCAATAAACGGCGGCACCATCACGCGCAC
>JBCCDR010000140.1:0-7112 GCA_039030675.1 Pseudomonadota bacterium
ACAACGAGAAACGACCAGCAGTGATTCGGATTGCCTTTGGACAAGGACAATTGATTCTCTGCAGTGCCCCCCGCATGTTTACCAACTTCCACGTTACCGGGGGCCCGCTCACAATACATGCTCGGCGTGCTCTTCTTTAACGGCGATGTCGTCGACCGCGATTGGACCCGCGCTTATGCGTGGATGAGCCTGGCTGCCTCCGCTGGCCTGCCAGAAGCCAACCAAGCCGAAACCTCCATGCTCAAGCATATGACCGCCGCACAGGTGGCTGATGCGCGTGAAATCTCTTTAACCCTGGTCAACCCCACAGGCGCCTTCCCCAACTCCATGCCTGTGCAGTTTGCCAAGTCAAAAGCACCGATTAATCCTGCAACCGCGAAAAAAGCGTCTGTGACGGATGTGAAACCAGCGGCGCCTGCAGCTGTTGTGCCCGTTCAAACCGCCGCAGCCGTGCCAGCAGAAACACCGGCTCAAGCGGACGCTGTGCAAGAAGTTGCTGAAGCTGTGACAGAGACGACTGAAGATGTTCCGAGCCAAGACCTTACAGAGCGTGTTGATGTGGCAGAAGCTGAAGCTGTGACAGCGGAAGACACCAGCTACCCAGAAAGCACATCGAACCCGCCGGTTTATGAACTAGAGGCAGATGCGCCAGCCGTAGAGCCCATCATCCATGCCTACAAACTGCAACTGGCTGCCTTTTCAACGGAAGACAAAGCCAATAGCGGTTGGTCGCTGTTTGCGCAGAAGCACGGTGATGTACTGGCCAGCTTAGCGCCAGACGTTGTCGCTGCAGACCTGGGCGAGCGTGGCACGCTCTACCGGCTCTATGCCAGCGGCTTTGCCACCAAGGCAGAAGCCCGCGAAGCCTGCGACACGCTCAAGGCCTCAGGCCAGGGCTGCCTCGTGGTTGCGAACAACTAGAGAGCTTCAATCTACCGCCATGCTGAACTTGATTCAGCATCTCTTGGCCGAGAGCAGCTGACAGAGGTCCTGAATCGAGTTCAGGACTAGGTGTCTTTCGATTGGCTTTCCAGAGTATCGGCCACCCATTGGGTCAAAGCGCGCGCGACATCGCTTAAATCGGACTGCACGCCGCTCACGGCATTGGCCGAATCCACGATTGGCAGGTCGCTTGCGGCGCTAAAGCTTTGCGTGGCCACCAGGTCTCCGCCCGTTTCCACCAGCCATGCTTGTACCGACACCGCCGTCCGCGCCGTGCCGCTGCGATTGTCCACGTGGAAATCGCGCAGCTGGACTTTCAGGCGATATTCACTGGGAATATCCAGCCCGCCGCGGCCGAGCGCGGTGAGCCCATCCACGCTGCCCAGCGTATCTTGCAACACGCGCCGCGCCATGCGCGTTGGCCGGTCCGACCAGCGCGCGCCGCTGAGGAACTGAATTTCCCCGCCGCTCAGCGTCACGGCAATACGGTCACTATCGAGCACAGAGCTGGCGAAGGGTTCTTCGACCAAAATGATGGCCGGTGTCTCCAGCGACGCAATGCTTGCTTGCCCGGCTGCTGAGACTTCATAGATGCGTGCTGGCGGGCCGCTTTGGCCGCCCAAATCCACCAGGGGGCCGCACGCCCCAAGAAGCGCGCACAGCGCTAAAAGCGGCTTAGTCGTCCGCGCCATATTCAGGAACTTTCTTCGGGAACAGAGCATCGCCAATGCCATCTTGCAGGCGCTCCGCCACGCCTTGCAGCGAGGTTGTTAAGCGCCGGATGTCGGCCATGAGCCGGGTTGCTTCGGGCAGGGCTGAGCTGGTGAATTGTTTGATGTTGGAGCGGTTTTCGCTCACAGCTTCGCGCAGCTCTGCCATGAGCTCTCTCGCCCGCGTGGTTGCCGCCTCTGCCTGGTCGATCAGCGCCTGGGCATCCTCCGTGAGCACTTTTTCCGCGCTGGCGGAGAGGTTGTTGATGGCTCGCGCCGCGCCGCGGAAATCCTCAATGGTCTCATCCATATTCTTGATGATGTTTTGGATTTCATCGGTGCTGTCGGCCATTCCTTCTGAGAAGCTGTTCACATTGCGCAGGATGCCGGCGATTTCTGTTTGGTTTTCCTCATTCAGCAAGGCGCTCACCCGCTGCACAGCGATGGTGGCTTCGCGCAGCAGGTCAGGCGCGCCGCGAAACACCTCTTGCAGCGCTGATTTGCCCGCAGGAATGATGGGGAAATCTTCGCCGTCTATTTTTGTAATCGGCGGGCTCCCAGGTTCGCCGCCTGTGAGCTCCACATAGGCCACGCCGGTGAGGCCCAGGGCGGCCAGCTCGGCTTGAATGCCCTGGTTAACCGGCACCTTTTCATCAATGTTGACCAGCACGCGCACCTTTGTGGGGTCATCGCGGTTCAATTGAATAGACGTGACCGAGCCGACTGGAACACCGTTATAGCGCACGGAAGCACCTGTATTCAGGCCCACGACGGAATCGGTGAAAAAGATTTTGTAGGTTTGGTATTCACGGTCGATATCCAGCCGGGCCAAGTAAATAATAAAGCCCAGCGCGCCGCCAATGCCAAGCAGCGTGACAAAGCCAATCAAAAGATGATGTGCGCGCGTTTCCATGGTCTACGGTATGCTAATGTCCCTGTTGCGCATCTGCGGCGCGTGCCCTTGGTCCGTGGAAATACTCATTTACCCACGGATGGTCAAAGGACATCATCTCTTGCATGGTTCCAACCGTCAGAACTTTCTTCTCCGCAAGCACGGCAATGCGGTCGCAGGTGGCGTGCAGCGTGTCGAGATCGTGGGTCACCAGGAACACCGTCAGGCCCAGCGTTTCTTTCAGCCGCACGACCAGTTCATCAAAGGCGGCCGCGCCGATGGGGTCAAGGCCAGCGGTTGGTTCGTCTAAGAACAAAATTTTCGGGTCCAGCGCCAGCGCGCGCGCCAGGCCCGCGCGTTTGCGCATTCCGCCTGACAGGTCGGATGGAAATTTCGGCCCGGCATCGGGCGGCAGGCCTGCCATCGCGATTTTATAAGAGGCAATCTCATCCATAAGGTCTTGCGGCATGCTGTAATATTCGCGCAGCGGCACCTGCACATTTTGCGCAACGGTCAGCGATGTGAAAAGCGCGCCGTCTTGGAACAGCACGCCCCAATTCTCGCGCAGGCGGCGATAGTCATCGCCCTCAAAATGGTCCGTGCGCTGGCCTAGGACTTTGACGGTACCCGCCGTGTGATGGTTCAGCCCAATGATGGTCCGCAGCAGCACGCTTTTGCCGGTCCCCGAGCCGCCAACAACGCCCAGGATTTCCCCTTTGCGCACCTGCAAGTCCAGATCGTTATGCACGACGAATTCATCAAACTGCGTGCGCAGTCCTTCGATCTCAATGGCGTAGTGCTGCGCTGTCATGCCTACCAGCCAAGCGCGGTGAAAAATACCGCGAAGAAAGCATCCAGTACGATCACCAGGAAGATGGATTCGACGACCGCGCGCGTGGTGCGGTTGCCGACACTGGCGGCATCACCAGATACGGACAGGCCATTGAAGCAGCCGGACACAGCGATGATGATGGCGAACACGGGCGATTTGAGCATGCCCACATAAAAGTCGGTGACCAGCACGGCCTCCTTAAGCTGGCTCACAAAAGCGCTGGGCGAGATATCGAGGGATATCCATGCCAGCAAAGCGCCGCCAAACAGCACCATGATGTCAGCAAAAAAGGCCAGCAGCGGCAGCATGATAAACAACGCCAGTAGCCGCGGGATCACCAGCACTTCAATGGGGTCGAGGCCGATGGTCTCCATGGCATCGATTTCCTCATTCAGCTTCATGGAGCCGATTTGCGCGGTAAAGGCAGAGCCCGAGCGCCCGGCGACCATGATGGCGGTGAGCAGCACGCCCAATTCGCGCAGGCCTGAAATGCCGATGAGATTGACCACAAACACCTCAGCGCCGAATTGCGCCAGCTGATAGGCGCCTTGCTGGACCATGACGACGCCAATGAGCAGGCAAATCAGCCCAATGATAGGCACAGCGCGCAGGCCTACCATTTCCATATGATGGACCAGCGATGTGGTGCGAAGGCGCGGCCGTTTGAGCTGCTTGCCCGTCATAAGCGCCATGGGCAGCCGCAGGAAAAATAACATCAGAGAGGCGAAGGTTTGGCCAAGGCGCATCAGCACCAGGCCTAAGAAAGATAGGAAACTGCCGAAGTTCTCAGCAATGCCCATGGTCGCTTCGCCCACATCCTCCACCTGGGCCAGCAGCGAGTTGCGCACAGGCGGGCTGACCGCGCAGGGCGCATCATTGATCAGCGCTTGGTCGATGAGGGTTTCTTGTTCCTCGGTCGCATGGGCGTAGGAGATTTTTGCGCCAGCAAAGCGCAAATCGCGCAGCGTTTTATAGATGAGCCAGGCGCCGGCCGTATCAAAGCGGCGGACATCTTTGAGGTTGAGGCAGATACTTTCCTGGCGCGCGCAATCAATGGTGTCGAGGGCGGCATCGGCCTGGGCGCTGGTGGCAACGGTCAAGTCGCCGCGGAAGTAGACATTGCGTCCACCGCTTTCCGGGCAGGGGTCGATGTCAATGTGCAGGCTTGGCCGGCCCAAAACATCCTCTAAACCAGTGTCCAACGCGGCAGATGCCACTGCACGCTCCTCTCGCTATCCACTCGGCCTGTGCCTCTTTGCTCTTAAGGCCGCACAAAGTGTTGTTCAAGAGACACAGATACGCTTGACACGACTTTTCAAAATATTGCCTCTTGTGCGCGACTCGGCCTTTTCCTATGGTTCGCGCGCGAAACGACTGGGTTTTGTTTCAAAATGGAACGTGGTTTATGAGCCATAGTGCACCCTCCAACGCTGGTTTTGCGCTCGCGCAGCGGCAAAAGGTGTGCGCGCTCATTGATGCAACGGCGCTGCCTGATCCCGATGCTTTTGCCGCAAATGGCAATGCCCATGCTTTGCTGGCCGAAAACATCGAGCGTTTGCGTCGCCAGCTGGACCGGCTCGGCGTGCAAGAGGTGTTTGGCCTCGGCGATATTGTGCAAGGCTCCAGCTTCATGGTCCTGCGCCAGGACGTGGTTTTTGAGTTTTCAGCGCTCGCAGCGCTTGTGCAGCGTCCTGGCTGCGCGGCCCAGTTTGAAGATACTTTGGCTGCTGTGCATGTGGAGGCCGGGGATGCTGCCGCAGCGCTGGCGAAGTTCCGGCGGCAAGACGCAAGCGGGTGGCAGCCCTTTCATATTCGCTTCTTCCGCCTGGGACATTTCACGTCGCAGCGTTTCTACCAGCGCTTTTTCAGCCTGTTCGGAAAGGCCCGCAGGGGGGCTATCGCTAAAGCGGCCCTGCTGCGCACGGATCCATACGCCCAGCGTGATGACCAGCCTGTCGGCGATATTTGGCGCGCGCTGCCTGGCCTGGACCCGTTCATGCGCTCTGTGCGCGCCATGGATGTGCAGCTGCTTGCCCGCGACGCGCTTGGCATTCGCCCGGCCGGCTGGCGCGGCATTGGCTTTTTGCTCATCCTGATCATGCTCAGCTTTGGCGCCTTTGGCTGGCTCTGGCTTGGCGCGGTGATTGCCTTGTTCGCCGCCGGCACTTTCGACTTAGCAAAACGCGCGCAAACGCTTGAGGACTTGCGCCTGGCGCCCACCTCGGCGGACATCTGTATTCAAGCGCTGGTTATGGCGTGTCTCTGGCTGTTTGCGGTTTTTGCCGCTGGGCACGGCGCTGTTGCAAAGCTTCCCGCGTTGGTGCTTGTGGCGATCCCTATTGCGTTCATTGCCGTGCAGGCAAGCCGCCGGCTGGTGGGGCCTTATGCTTTTGAAAGCGCCGCGTTTGGGACATATGGCCAGGCGCTGTTGGTCTGCCTGGTCACGGCCAGTTTGCCGGCGCCGCTGCTGTCGCTGCTGTTCTCAGCCATAGGGCTGCTTTTGATGCTCGGCGTCATTGTCTCCGCGGCGATCCGTCTTGGCCTTTCCAGCGTGAAGCGCCGTGCGAAAACCCCAGCGCTTTCCACCGCGGGCCAGCCAGCAGAATAGGGCGCTTTACTTTAAGTTCCGCAGGGCGCGCTGCTCTTTGACGAGCCGTTTGAGCTGTTTTCTATCGCCTGCTTCCAGCGCCGTCTTCAGCGCAATGGCGCGGTCTTTCATGAAGGCTTCAAACGCATCGACGGGCTCGGCTTGCTCAATGTTAGCCAAGATGCGTTCTGCTTTCTCGCGCATGCCTTCATCATTGATGTCCAGCAAGAGGCGCGCGTAGTATGCGGTGATCAGCGCATTGTTGGGCGCGGCGGCCAGCGCTTCATCAAAATAGCGCACAAAATCATCTTTGTTTGCGCCGATGCCAACCTTAGCAATCACCACGCCATAGGCCCCAATCGCTTCGCCATGCCAGCCGCCAAGGAAACCGAGGCCATAGGGGTGGTTGGGCGTGCGTTCTAAAATGGCCTCACCGCGCTTGCGTGAGGCCTTGGCGCGTTTGGGTGAGGTTTTGATGCGCGCGAGATAGCCTTCTGCGATGGCGAGCTGAAGATTGGCGTCGTCATGACTTTCATCGAGTGACACTGCCGTTTGCGCATCGCTGATGGCGTCTTGCAGAAGGTCGACTGCTGCGTCCTTGTCGGTAAGTTGATAGGCAGCCAAAAACAACTCTGCTTTCGCCGCTGCCACAAGACCATCGCGGTCGCCTTCCAAATGGCCTTGCTTGATCGCTTCTTCCCAAGCGCCTTCGGCCTGAAGTTGGGCTGCGCTTTTGGCATGCGCTGGCGCGGCGATGATGAGGCTAGTCAGCAGCAGCCAACTGGCCATCCAAACTTTGTTTGATGAGGGCAATGGTTTCAGCCTTTCCGTATAGCTTAATAAAGCCCCCCATGCGCGGTCCCTGGCTTTGGCCCAGTAAGCACTCGTAAAGGGCCTTGAACCAGTCCCGCAAATTCTCAAACCCATTCTCCCGGCCTGCGGCAAAGACAGCGCTTTGCAGGGTTTCTGCATCGGCATCGTCTTCCACATCGGTAAGGCGGCCGATCAGGTCTTCCATGGCCACGCGTTCTTCGGGCGACGGCTGGCGGAAAGCCTTGGTGGGTTTTACAAAGTCTTCGTAGTAGGCAAGCGCGCGGATCACCAAATCATTGAGCGCGGGCTCAGTCTCGGGCGTTGCCCCCGGCGCAT
>JBCCDR010000141.1:0-7089 GCA_039030675.1 Pseudomonadota bacterium
GTCTCGATCGGCCTTTAAATCCATAAAGTGCTCAATCCCAATGCCAGGAATGATCAAACCGAATTCGGGGGCAGCCTTCTGCAAAAAGTCTATGAACGTCCACAGCTCCCCGTCAGACACATCGTGCTTGTCAATCAACGTCATCATGGACTGCGTGAAATCACGCAGGATTGCCTTAAAGCGCGCATCACCAGCCGTTTCACTCAGACCAGCCACCTTGTCTAACAAGTCCTGTACAGGTTTGGACTGAACCAAATCGCTCATCGGGGTACCCTTTTTTTCTCTCTCAAACACTGTCTATGGATTGTATGGCCGAGGGGTGCTGGCACAGACTTGTAACGGCAATATCCATGTAAGGATAAAGCGGCAAACCCATCAGGACGTCATGCAACGCTTGCGGACTATCCACATCAAAAACGCTGACATTGGCGTAAAGCCCCGTCACGCGCCAAAGATGTCTCCACACGCCCTCTTCCTGCAGCTTTTGCGCATAGGCTTTTTCCCGCGCGACGATGCCCGCCCACACGTCTTTATCCATGTCTTTGGGCGGATTAACGGTCATCTCAACCATGAACAGCATGGAGCACCTCCTCGCGTGCATCGGCTGGAATGTCTAAGTCAGGCTGGCCATCGCGCCCGTAGCGCTTGACTTTGCTCCAATCAAGCCCGACGCCCAAGCCAGGTCCTTGCGGAACCTCAAGCTGGAAATCACGATAGACGAGCGGCGTGATCGCCAGGGTTTCGCGCTGCAGCAAGGGGCCGAAGAGCTCTGTGTCCCAGGCAAAATGCTCTACCGTGGAGAACAGCTGGGCTGACGCAGCCGTCCCGACAGCGCCTTCGAGCATGGTGCCGCCGTACAAGCCCATGTTGCTCAAAAGCGCCAAATCTATCATGGAGCGCGCTGCGAGCAGGCCTCCGGCCTGGGCAATTTTGATGGAGACCGCATGTCCCGCGCGGGCCTGAATGACCTCTGCCATGCGCACTGGTCCATTGATGGCTTCGTCGGCCATGATGGCGATATTGCCGCGCTGGGTGAGAAGAGACAGGCCAGAAATGTCATCGCGCGAAATAGGCTGTTCGACCAGGTCCACGCCTGCATCAGCAAGGCGCGCGCAGCCTTGCTGGGCCTCCAAGAGGCTCCAGCCCTGGTTCACATCTACGCGGAAACGCGCACGCTCCCCAAAGTGCTGCGCTAACCGCGCCAATGACTCACAATCTTCTGCAAGGCTTGCACGGCCGATCTTCACTTTGAAAACATTGTGGCGGCGCGCCTCGATCAGCGTCTCGGCCTCTTCAATATCCCTCTCAACGTCACCGCTCGCTAGGGTCCACAAGACCGGAAGTGTCTTGCGAACGGCGCCGCCGAACAGGGCGCTGATTGGTAAGCCCAACGTCTTGCCGTACAAATCCCACAGCGCCGTCTCCACAGCACATTTGGCAAAGTTGTTGCCAACAACCGCGCTTGAAATTCGGCCCATAACAGCCCGCGGACCTGACACATCCTGGCCAATCATAAGCGGCGCAATATGCGCATCGATGACAGCTTTGATGCTTTCAGGGCTCTCAGGAACATAGGCCGCGCCGCGAATGGTCGTGGCTTCTCCCACGCCGACCCGGCCATCTTCACTGGTAACGACCACAATGACGGATGACTGAGCCTGCATCACTGCCATCGCCAACTTATGTGTCCGCACCAGCGGCACATCAACAATGACAGTTTGGACCGACCGTATCGTCGTCATAGCCGCGCCTCACTCAAAATCACGTCCGCAGTCGAAGCTCGGGCGCGCGCGCCGGATTCTCTCCCGCTTACTTTGAATACTGCCGCAAGGCCGCTATCAAACATAGCCCCGATGCGACAACAATGACAGCAAACGGCAACCCAGCGGCAATCACAGCGTTTTGCAAACTGCCCAGCGCGCCTGCACCGCCTCCCAGCAGGAGCGCTATCGCAACAAGACCCTCAAGCACGGCCCAGAACACACGCTGGGCCACAGGCGCATCCTCCTGGCCGCCTGCGGTCATGGAATCAGCCACGAGAGAGCCGGAATCGGAGGAAGAAATGAAGAACACAAACAACAAAGTGAGCGCCAAAAGCGTTGTGATGGGAGCAAACGGCAGGGCCTCAAGGGTTTGCCAAATGACCAGGTAATCCTTGTCCACGCCGCTAGCGAGCGCGCCGATGCCGGCTTGAATTTGATGAATGGCTGCCTTTCCAAAGGCAGAAAACCACACCAGTCCGACAAAGGTGGGCAGCACGACTACATTCAGCAAAAAAACGCGAATGCTGCGACCATAGGAGATGCGAGCGATAAACATGCCAACAAAGGGCGCCCAGGCGATCCACCATGCCCAATAAAGCAAAGTCCAGCCTTGATAAAATTGCTGATCGTCACGCCCGATCCAAGAGCTGAGGGCCAGCAAATCCTTTGGATAGTCCAGCGCTGTCTGCAGCATGGTTTGGAACGCCGCGCCCGTGGGCCCGGCGATCAAGATGAAAAGCAACAGGGCAGCGGCGAGCCATATATTGACCAGGCTAAGGCGGCGAATGCCGTTATCGAGCCCTAAAACCACCGACAATGTCGCGGCCATGGTCACCACGCATATGATTGTAATCTGCATGAACATGGTGTTGGGCACACCGAAGCTATAACTCAGGCCGCTGGCAGCCAGGGTGGCGCCAAACCCCAGGGTGGTGGCTAGACCGAAAACGGTGGCAAGAACCGCGCATACATCGATAGCAAAGCCAGGCCATGCAAAGATGCGGTTGCCCAAGGCGGGGTAGAACGCAGAGCGGATGGCCAATGGCAAGCCACAATTGAAGTGTGAAAACGCGAGGGCCAGCCCCGTAATTGCATAGAGCGCCCAAGGCGTGAGGCCCCAATGGAACAGGGCTGCGGAAAAGGCGAGACGTTCAGCCTCCAGCGTTCTGGGAATGCTGTTGAGCGGCGCGCCGGCCCAGGCGGTGTAGTACGCGGCCGGCTCAGCTGTTCCGTAGAACATCATGCCCGTGCCAACGCCGGCTGCAAACAACATGGCGACCCAGGAGAATGTCGAGTAGCGCGGCTTTGCCGTCTCCCCACCGAGCCTTATCCGCCCAAAGGGCGAGGCTGCTATGCCCCCGCACAAAAGCAGCGCGGCCGCCGCGGCAATCATCAAAACCCAATCAAACGACGTGGTGACCGTGGTCTTGAGAAGCGCAAAAACCTGAGTGGTGGGCGACGGCGCTATCAGCGACAAAACGACGAAAGCAATGAGAAGCAGGGCGCTGCTTAGAAAAATGGGGCCATGGACCACATAGCGGGCACCGATTAAGTGCCCCCGATTGATTGGATCGTTAGAGTGTGTCGCCCCCATGCACGCTACTTGGCATGCAAAGCCTTATGTGAACAAGGCCTCAGGCTCTTCAATCAACGTTTTCAGGGTTGCCATGAATGCAGCGCCGACGGCCCCATCAATCGCCCGGTGGTCACAGGAGAGCGCCAGCGAAAGCCTGCTTTCAAACACAGCATCGCCATCAGCGCCTTCGGCCAGGACCCGTTGGATGACTCCGACGGCCAAGATGGCGCCTTGGGGCGGGTTGATGATGGCATCGAATTGGTCGATGCCGAACATGCCCAGATTGGAGATGGAGAAAGTGCCCCCTTCCAAATCGCCATGGCTGAGCTTGCCTGTTTTGGCCTTCTCAATAAGGTCAGATGTTGCAGCCGCGACTTGATCAACACGCATCTCATCCACGCCGCGCAAAATAGGGGTGACGAGGCCAGCGTCACTGGCAACGGCCACTGCGATATCAGCATGGGCAAAATGGTGAATCTCATCGCCATGGACTTGGATATTCACATTGGGATGCTGACCGAGCGCAACGCCGCAGGCTCGCACCAAATAGTCATTGATGGAGGCCTTCACGCCTGTCACCAGGTTGGCGGTTTTGCGCAAGGCAAGCAGCTCATCCACCCGCACGCTCATGCGCAGATAGAAATGCGGGACTTCTTGCTTCGATTGCGTCAGGCGCCGTGCAACCACTTTGCGGACCCGGTCCATGGGCACGACCTGCGCAGCATTGGGTGAGGCCATGAACGGCTCACCAGAGAACACGGCCGACCCGCTGGGTGTCGGAGCGACGAGTGCAAGAACATCAGCTTTGCGAATACGGCCGCGCGGGCCGGTGCCCTTTACGGCGCCCAATTCAACGCCGTGCACTTTGGCCAAGCGTTTGGCCAGCGGCGAGGCGAAATAGACATTATTCTCTTCAGCCAAATCCGCGGGGCCGCGCAGGACCGTCACGGCTGCTGGCCGGCTGGCTTGGTAGACGTCTTGATAGGTGATGCGTCCGCCGCGGCCGGAGCCTTCGATATCATCAAGGGCAATGCCGTTTTCCTGCGCGAATTTCAGCGCCTCAGGACTGATCGGGCGATTGGTTTCGATGACCTTCTGGGGTACTTGCGCCGGCGCCGCTGCAGGCGCCTCAGCCGCAGGTTTTTTTCCGGCTGAACCGGTTGCTTCCGCTGGCTTGTATTCAGCAGCAAAGGCGTCAATGTCTTCATCCGGCGTGTCTGCATCGGCATAGACACCGAGCAGCGCGCCCACGGGGTAGGCAACACCCGTCTCAGCAATCACCTTGCGCAGCACAGCTGGAAATTCAGCTTCCAACTCATTGGTGATTTTGTCGGTTTCAATCAGGCAAATCAGGTCGCCTTTGTTAAAGGCCTGACCTTCCTTGACCATCCACTCAGAGATGGTGCCTTCGGTCATTTCAATGCCCCATTTGGGCATGGTGAGGGGACGAATTGCACTCATGGTTCGCCCCTCAGCGCCAGTCCAGCGTCTTCTGTATCGCCGCTTTCACCTTGTCCGGTGAGGGCAAATACGCGCTTTCAAGCTCCCGCGCAAAGGGCACGGGCGTGTGCGGGGGTGTCACCAGTTGAGGCGGTGCCTTCAGACTTGCAAAGGCAAACTCACTTGCAAGGGCTGCGATATCGCGCGCCAGGCCGCAGCGTGCTGGCGCTTCATCCACCACCACCAAGCGGCCCGTGACTTCAACGGAATCCAAAATCGCCTCTTCATCCATGGGGCTGGTGGTGCGCAGGTCAATCACGTCGCATCCGACACCATCGCCCGCCAGCATGTCGGCAGCAGCTTCGGCCATGCCGACCATCATGCCTGTCGCAACGATGGTAACATCCTCGCCAGCGCGGGCCAAACGTGCGTGGCCAAAAGGCACGACATGCTCGCCATCCGGCACCTCGCCTTCGGTGCCGTAGAGCGCCTTGTGCTCTAGAAAAATGACAGGGTCATCATCGCGGATGGCTTGGGTGAGTAGTCCTTTCACATCCGCCGGTGTTGATGGCATCACAACCTTCAGGCCTGGCATACCAGAAAGGATATGGTGGACAGATTGGCTGTGCTGCGCGGCAGCGTTGAAGCCGGCGCCATAAACCATGCGGATGACCGCAGGGCAAATGGACTTACCGCCAAACATATAGCGGAACTTGCCGATTTGGTTCCAAATCTGGTCTAAACTCACGCCAATAAAGTCAGCGAACATGAGCTCCGCGACGGGGCGTTTGCCGGCCAATGCCAAACCGCCCGCAGCGCCGACAATCGCGCTTTCAGATATCGGCGTATCAATCACCCGGCCTTGACCAAACTTGTCGAACAGCCCAGCCGAGGTCCCCCAGATGCCGCCAATGGCCTCTGGCCCGCCATCCGTGCCCATGCCGCCAACCAGGTCTTCGCCTAGGACGACCACACTGTCATCGCGCTCCATTTCCGCATGGAGGGTTGAGAGGACAGCATCTCGATAAAGCATTTTCGCCATGACCTGCCTCTCCTAAACGTAGTCTACATAGACGTCTTTAAGGACGTCCTCTGGGGTTGGGCGCGGCGCTTTGCGCGCTTCATCCACGGCTGTGTCAATCAAGGCGAGCACCTCTTCATCAACGCCGTCCAAATCTTTCTCTTCCAGCAGGCCAGCCTCGGTGACGGACGTGCGGAAAATGGTGATGGCGTTGCGGTCAGCCCATAGCCGGTCGAGCTCACCATCGCCGCGATAGCGCTGCGGGTCGCCTTCAAAGTGGCCGTAGAACCGTTCGGTATCGAACTCAACGGCGGCCGGGCCATTGCCGGCACGCACGTAGTCAAGAACTTCCCGCATTGTGTCATACACAGCGAAGAAATCGCAGCCATCGGCGCGCCAGACTTTCATGCCGAAGGCTTCGGCCCGGCTGGCGATGTCGTTTTGGGTTCCCACTGCATACTCAAAGCCAGTGTGTTCAGAATATTTGTTGTTCTCAAAGACGAAAATGGCGGGCGCTTTGGTGACGACGGCCATGTTCATGGCTTCAAACGTGGTGCCTTGGTTGCAGGCCCCGTCGCCGGAGAAGGTGATGGCCACCCGCCCTTCACCATCCAGCTTGGCCGATAAGGCCGCACCCACAGCAATCGGCGCGCCGGCGCCGACAATGCCATTGGCACCCAGCATCCCCACATCTTTATCCGCGATGTGCATGGAGCCGCCCTTGCCGTTGCACAGGCCCTCTGTGGAGCCCCAAATCTCCTTCATCATGGAGATGACATCACAGCCCTTGGCGATACAGTGCCCGTGGCCACGGTGCGTGGAGACAATCATGTCCGAATGGCTCAAATGCTCACACACGCCTACGGCGACGGCTTCCTGGCCCGCATAAAGATGGGTAAAGCCCGCAATCTCCCCTTTCATGATCTCATCATGAAGCCGCTCTTCAAAGGCGCGAATGATGCGCATCTGGCGATAGGCTTGAAGCAAATCGTCTCTGCTTAGCTGCATGGCTTTGCACTCTCCACAGTCACTTATCGCGCGTCTTTTCGCAGGGAATGCCCTGCGCCGTCACCATGCTAAAAACATAGGTTTGCGTGTTTTTATGGGGTGCGCGGCCAGTGCCTTGCTAAGCGGCTAGGTCTTCGCGTTGTGCTAATGTACGCGGTGCAGCGCTGAGCATCCCTGCAGCCTTGGCAAAAGCGCCAGCGCGGATGAGCAGGCCCAGGAGACGGTCACGCTCAACAGGACCGGGCATATTCAGGCCGGCGGTATAGCGCGCGGAAAACCCA
>JBCCDR010000142.1:0-7024 GCA_039030675.1 Pseudomonadota bacterium
CCCCGCCAACTTTCGGCAGTACTCCCAGGCCGCCGGTTGGAATGCCTTCTGCGAGCGAGCGGCCAAAAGCCTCAACGGTCTGGTTAATAAGAGCTTTGCAATCCTCTTCCTTCGTGACGTCGCAGGGCACCGCAATAGCCTCAGCGCCCCTGCTCTTCAGCTCCGCGACCACCTCGTCCATATCGGCTGTGGAGCCGATGTGTTCTTGACCCATATGCTCTTGCGGTGCGCCTAGGTCAGAAACGACACACTTCGCACCCTCATCGGCGAAACGCTGGAGAATACCCTGCCCTAAGCCTTTTGGCCGGCCAGAGCCAGTGACGACAATGACTTTGCCTTCTAGTCCTAGCGCGCTGCTCATGCTGCGCCGCTTTCGAGGTTTTCGGTCATGATGAAGACGGGATTATCGGCCAATGCCTGGAACTCACCGGCCACTTTTTGCATGGTCTCACTGGACGCATCCTCGCCCAGCTGCGCCATGTCCGTCACATCAATAACCTCAAAATAGGCATAAGGCGGTGTGCCGTCAGCGCCCATAAGGCCGGTGCTTTTAAAGACCTCAAAACCCTCCACGGATTTGAGCGCCCGCACATTGGGAATGTCCGTGGCTTTTGCCCAGGCCTCATAATCAGCCTCGCTGACACCCTCTTTTAAATTGAACAGAACAAATACCCGGGTCATCTGCAGCCTCCTTTGACTCGTCAGTGGTTCACGTTGTCCATGCGGTGAAGAGTTCTGCCACAGACTCCAGCGAGTCTATGGCGCATAAATCTGATTTCAGCTGCTCTGCGGCCGATTGGGACAGCGCGGTATGCGAGAACTGAACGGCCAAATCAAATTTGGCATGCGCAGCCTCTTGCGTCAGCGGGTAATCGGGAGAGCCATAGATATGCGGTATGGGTTCGCCGATGACCTTCCCAGAGCGCAAGACAATCGTGCACGCTTGCGGGCTCATGGCGTTAGGGTCTTCATTTCCATTGAGGTCTATAGAAACCCGCTGCGCAAATTCAGATAATTGACCATCAGTCATATTTTCAGCATCGCCAGCAGCAGGCGTGATGTGCCCATCGCGCGCGGCTAGGCCGCAAAGATAGGGCAAACACAAGCGGGCATAGGCTGGCGTCATATCTGATTTATAAGGACGCGCAACAAGCCGGTGGATGAGAGGCGGGACCTTTGCTTCAATGCGCTCCACATCCTCAATCGCAAAGCCATGCTCAGCGCGCTGACGCAAGACGAACTCTAGGACTGCATGACTTGCGCGGCCTGATGGATATGGCTTGTGCGAGAGCTCGCTAGTAGCCCAGCATGTGCCAAGCCGGTCGGCGACGCTTTGCGCGCTGCCGCCGTCCTCAATCAGTTTAAAATAGCCAAAGGGCCCGTCCAAAACATCATGCGGCGCGGTCAGACCAGCCTCTGCCATATCCACAGCAGTAATAGCAGAACGCGCGCCGACTGCCACTTGCAAGGGCAAAGTGATGGACCCTTCCACATGCGCTTGCATGGTGCCTGACAGCTGTGAGTAAGCCAGGCCAAACACATCATCAAAGAGCGCGCGCGGCAATCCGCGAAGGCGCGCCACAGCCAAAGCAGCGCCCAGCGTGCCCGCATTGGCAGGCCGGAAAAAGCGGAGGCCAGACGCCGCAGCAACCCCGAGGCCGCTGGCGATGTCGACGCCCAAAATCACAGCGGCCGTAAAGTCCTTGCCCGAGATACTGGGATTGGCAGCCGCCTCAGCGAGACAGGCTGCTGTAATGACCGACATGGCATGCACGACTGCGGGCTCGTGCACGGCGTCCCATTCCAAATTATGGATAAAAAAGCCGTTCAGCAGCGCCGCCGTCGGTTTGGGGACTTTGAGCGTGCGGCCTAAAATAGGTACGTCGCCTGCCCCCCAAGAGGTAGCAGATTGGACCAGGTCATCAGCGCCAGCGGCCGTCGACCCAGCAAGCCCGACGCCAATGGTATCCAGCAAGAAAACGCGCGCTTTATTCCAGGCCTGCGCAGGAATATTGCCAAGCGCGGTCTCTGCCACATGGTCCAGCAACGCTGCGCGTGCGTTTGCCTTTAAGGAAGCGTCGTCAGTCATGGCCGTTAGCTAGCCTACTGAAAAAATTTGTCCAGACAAATACGATTGATGTTGATTTGTGGGCGGCTTTCTCGCCATTCTTCGTGTGGAACGATCCCAAAGACCGCAGCGACTATGGCCGACGTAGAACCAGAACTCAAACGCACCCCGCGCTATATCGAAGTCGCTGCAGACCTGCGTGAACTTATTGAAGCAGGCACCTATACGGTCGGCACTGCCTTGCCCACGGAAAGCGAGCTTTGCAGCCAATACAAGGTGTCCCGCTACACCATCCGCGAAGCCCTCAGGCGCTTGCAGGACGCTAATATCGTCTCTCGCCGCCAAGGCTCTGGCACGGTGGTGACCAGCCAAGAGCGCGCCGCATTGTTCCAGCAGGAGCTGGGCAGCCTGGAAGACTTGATCCAATATGCGTCCGACGTTCAATTCGACCTGTCAGACCCCCAAATTGTGGATTTACCCGTCAATCTCCATCGCTATGTGGATGAGACAGAAGTGACCGATTGGACGTATCGGCGCGCGCTTGCCTTTCAGCGCCATATCCGCCGGCCTGTCGCGATCTCGCATGTGTATATGCCCGGCAAATACCGCGATATCGCCGAGAAGGTCCAAGGCAACCGCGGCGCGCTTTTCAATGAGTTCGAAGTCTATTCCGGCAACTCCATCGAGCAGGTCGAACAAGAAATTCGCGCCGTTACGCTCAGCACAGAAGACTGCCTGACCTTAGAGTGCCAGCCAGGGCAAGCCGGCCTGCTCGCGACCAGGGCCTATTATGACGGGGATGGCCCAGCCATGGTCTCATTCTCCTATCACCCCGGCGACCGATACGCTTATCACCTCAAATTCGACCGTAAGGCATAAACCTCTCCCTCATAATCAAACAAAGAAAGCCGAGTTTGCTATGCGCTTAAAACATCTTTTGCTGCCACTGTTGGGCGTGGCTGTATTGGCCGGGCCAGTGATGGCCGCATCAAAGAAGCTGGATCCGGGCAACCCCAATGATGCGATTACGCTGAACCGGAAAATCCATTGCAGCGCCAAAGATGGCGAAGAGGTTGTCTACCATTGGCAAGGCCGCGCTTACAGCCGCCGCCAGGGCGAGCGAGACACGCTGCTGTTTAACCTTCAAGGCATGAATGTGCGCCAATGCGTGACCGTCAGAGATAAGGAACGCGGCACTGGCTACAAGATGGTGAGCCGGGAAATCATGCTGTACCTGGACCCCAAGACTAATGAGATTTTAGACACTTGGGAGAACCCGTTTACGGGCGAGACCGTGGACGTCATCCACGTGGCCAACGACCCGGTCAACATGCGCGCGCCAAACTTCCCAAAGACGCGCGATGGCAAGGATTTCTCGCTGCCGCTGCGCATTAAGAACGGCAAAGTCTTCATGCTGGCGGAAGTCCCGCTGTTCTACACCAATGCGCTTGGCGGTGATTTCCAGAAGTATGTGGGCAACCAGTATCACGCCATGGAGATCTTTGATTTCATCATGGAAGAGGATGACATCCTCGATGCTAAAAGCGACATCGCTTACCCGACGGTCGCATGGGTGCGCATCGCGCAATGGCTGCCTTGGATGGAAATGGGCGCGCGCCCTGGCCTGATGATCGCAAATGCGGCTGGTCAAAAACTGGGCAGCATCGATGAGCTGCCTCAGGTCTTGCAAGACGCCATCAAAACACGCTTCCCCAAATACGCCAGCGCGCCGCCCACAGACGATGCGCGGCCGAATGAAACCAGCTGGACCGTCTTTAAGAAGAAACTCAGCGAGCGCATGGAAAACGAAGGGAAAGCAGCCAATGCTGGCGGGCACTAAAGCGCTTTGGTCTGCGGCGATGGGGGCCTGCTTGCTGGCCAGCCCCGCCGCCGCTCAAGACGACATCAGCCTGGCTGGCACGCTGAAGAAGCGGCAGCAACAGCTCACCGCATTGTTGCAAGGCCACTTCACCAACAAAGAGCAAGCGGCCTTTGCCCCCGCTTTAACGGCCGAAGGGGATGCGCCGTTTGAGACGCTCTATAGCCTCACGATAACATCCAAAGACGGTGCATTGACGGCCTCATCCGCCGATGGTGGCTTGAGCCCGGAGATGACCATCAACACGGCCATTGAGGGGGAGACGCTCGTCTTAAAGGCAAGCGGGGAAAAGGCTGAATGTGTTGGAGACGGGAGCCCACTTTTAGATGGATTTGAAGTCACCTTCTCCGGCCGAAAAAATCGCACCTGCCCTTTTGGTGAACAGCTGACGGTTTTGCCGAAGGGCCTACAACTTACCGCTACGGAAGACCGGCCCGCACTCCCCATGATGCGCGCGCAGGATTTCTCCTGCTGGGTCACACTGCCGCGGAAAAATGGTGAAGGCTGGTTCTTTAAAGCCGGCGTACCGCTGCATGACCAAGGCGGCGAGATATGGGTCGACACCGATGAAACACCGCCGCAGCGCGTGGGCCTGAAAATGCGGCAGGCTGTCTGGCCCTATGGCCGCTCTCGGCCGTCACTGGTGCTCTATATCCACAAGCCTGAAAGCCCGGATAAGGCAGCCAGCTATACCTGGGCGAATCCCGAAGCTGAGCGCATCGGCATCAATCTGCGCTGGATGCAGGCGAGCTGCACAAAAGCGGGCGCGTCTTAGCCGCGTCCGCGATAGGGCGCGACGCCTTGGTCCGGAATCCATACGCCCGCAGGCGCACTGCCCCACTGGGCAAAGACGTCAATGGGAATACCGCCGCGCGGATACCAATAGCCGCCAATGCGCAGCCATTTGGGATTGAGCTCATCAAACAGCCTTTGGCCAATCCCCACCGTGCAGTCCTCATGGAAGGCCGCGTGGTTGCGGAAGCTTTGCAGATACAGCTTCAGCGATTTGGATTCGACGATGGTGCGCGCTGGGATGTAATCAATCACCAGATGCGCAAAATCTGGCTGGCTGGTCACCGGACAAAGAGACGTGAACTCAGGGCAGGTAAAGCGCACGACATAAGCACTCGGACGCGGGTTCTGAACCAAGTCCAGCTTCGCTTCTTCCGGCGATTGCGGCTGCGGCGTTTGGCTGCCGAGTTGTGATAAATTCGAATAAATGGTTTCTTCGGTCATGCAGCGTTAGTGCAATGCCGCGCACGCTGCGTCAAGCGCGCCGCTGACCTTTAGACCCTAGCGCCCCGCCGTCAATTAGACTAATCGATGAGCTGTGTTCGATTTTGGGGGTTTGACATACTCCATGTCTGATTTTTCATCTCTTGTCTCAACCGATTGGCTTGCCGCGCATCTTGATGCGCCAGATGTGCGCATCGTCGATGCTAGCATGCACCTGCCTGATGCCGGCCGCGACCCGCGCGCGGAATATGATGACGCGCACATTCCAGGCGCGGTTTATCTCGACATGGCCTCTCTGACGGCAGGCGCGCAGGACCCCGGAGACAAGCTGCCACCCTTTGAAAAATTCGCAAGCCATATGCGCAAGCTGGGCATTGGCGACGGCAACCGTATCGTGATGTACGACAATTCCGCCATCGCATCAGCCTTCCGCGGATGGTGGTTGCTGCGCTATTTCGGCCATAGCGACGTGGCTGTGCTTGATGGCGGCTTGGTCAAATGGCAAGCTGAAGAGCGACCTGTTGATTTTTTGCCGCCGCCGGAAAGGCTGCGCCATTTTACACCGCGGATTAACAGTTTTGCCCTGCGTAGCCGGGACCAGATGCTCAGCAACATTGAAAGCAAGGCCGAACAAGTCGTTGATGCACGCTCTGCAGAGCGTTTTTCAGGCGCGACGCCAGAGCCCCGGCCCAACATGCGTGCGGGCCATATTCCTGGGGCGATGAATGTTCCCTACAGCGCCTTGTTCAAACCCGACAATACATTCAAAGACGATACGGACATTGCTGCGGCTTTTGAAAGTGCAGGCATAGACCTCACAAAACCCATTGTGACGACCTGTGGCTCAGGCGTGACGGCATCCGTATTGGCCTTTGCGCTTGAAAAAATAGGCGCCCGTGAAGTCGCGCTTTATGACGGCAGCTGGGCTGACTGGGGTGGGCGCAGCGACACGCCCATCGAAACCAGGGCCTGACGGAGACATGGACAAATCAAAGTCTGGAACTGGCACGAAGCTGGTTCACGCCGGACGCCGACGCGCCTGGACGCACGGCATCGTCAACCCGCCCGTCTATCATGCCTCAACTTGTGTGTTTGAGACGCTTGAAGAATTTGACGCCGCAGTCAGCAAGCCTAATGACGGCCTCTATTACGGTCGGCGCGGCACGCCCACCCAGTGGGCCCTGCAAGAAGCGATGGCGGAAACAGAGCCTGGTGCTGCTGGCTGCCGGTTAACGCCATCCGGGGTGTCAGCCATCGCCGCTGGCCTGCTGGCCTTCTTAAAGCCAGGTGACCACCTGCTGATGACAGACAGCGCCTATGAGCCAACGCGCGGCCTTTGCCAAGGCCTGCTGAAGGACATGGGCGTCACCACCACCTATTATGCGCCCACCCTTGGCAGCGATATCGCGTCCTTGCTGCAAGACAACACAGCCGTCGTCTTCTGCGAAAGCCCTGGTTCCCTGACCTTTGAGGTCCAAGATGTTGCCGCCATCAGCGCTGCGGCGCATGCGGCCGGCGCCATCGTCATGATTGACAACACCTGGGCGACCGGCTTGCTGTTCAATCCTTTTGAGCACGGCGTGGACGTGAGCACGCAGGCGCTGACCAAATATGTGGTGGGCCATTCCGACGCCATGCTGGGCGCCATTCTGGCCAATGAAGAGCATTGGGCGAAAGCAGAGCAGACAGTCTTTCGATTGGGCCTTTGCGCGGCCCCAGACGACGCCTACCTGGGCCTGCGCGGCCTGCGCACGCTTGATGTACGCCTGCGCCAGCATGAGAAGAACGCGCTGGAAGTCGCAAAAGCGCTGAGCGGACATCCTCTGGTCTCGCAAGTGCTC
>JBCCDR010000143.1:0-6996 GCA_039030675.1 Pseudomonadota bacterium
AAGGACGCACGGCTGCATCCGGCAAAAAGTGATATTGCAGCGTCAACGTTGGCGGCAGCACCCATGTATCGGCAATTTCGCCCAGCCCAGCCAAATCCATTTCACCAGAAATATCATGATTGGTGGTGGCTAAAATCAGCTCAGTGGCAATGTTGTTGGTGATGAAATAGGTGAAGTCGAGCTCCGGCATGATAGCATTATCAACGCTGACCTCACCGCCCGGAAAAGCGGGAAGAACCCCCGTTGAGCTCTCGTTCGGCGCGATCATGATTGCGCGGGCGCGGATAAGCCAATCGCCTGCTTCCGCAGCTGCGGGCGTAGCTATGAGTGCTGGCAATGCAGCGAGGCCACATGCAGCGGCCACTTGGAACGTTTTCACCTTACATCTCCTTCTTGGTCAGGTGTTTCCATGTGGCGCACCCTATTCAGGCACCTCGCGCATTTTTTTGATCTAGAACAACAATGAAGCCCATGTTGGTAGAATTGATCTATGTCATGAAACGCTCGCCAAGAAGGGCCACAGTCGCACTATGAAAAATCAGCGACCTTCCTATCTTGCGCCCCGCGAGAGTGACCTTGTGATGGCCCATTCCTTCACGCCGCAGGTAGGGGCAGGCGCGCTTGCGCAGCGCTTGGCAGGGATTGGTCTTTACGAGCCTATTGCGCTGTCCATTCACCTTCCATTTGACGACAGCGAGGCTCAAACATCGCGCTATTTGGATGGGTTGCTTGACGAAATGCGCTTAGCGGCCAAAGCCATGGCTGGCTGCGGGCGTGTGGTGCATATTCAGTTCAAGGGTAGCAGAGCCACTGCGCTGAAAGTCGACCATTTGAGCCGCGTTTTAGATGAGATCGAGCGCCAATTTGGCTTAACGGACGAGACGTCTTTAGCCCTTGAAATCAACCCGCGTGTGGTCAGCTATCAAGACGCGGAAGACCTCAGCCGTTTGGGCATCACCCAGGTCAGTCTGGCCGTTTATGACTTCAGCCCGGCTGTCCAGCGCGCCCTTGGCCAGGTTCAACCCGCGCGCATGGTCACGGAAGTGGTCGCAGCATTCCGCGTTGTTGGCATTTTTGAGATTGGCTTTGAGATGGCCTATGGCTTGCCGAATCAAAGCGTGCGCAGCATTGAGAAAAGCATTTTACAGGCCGTTGATATCAAGCCAGATCAGGTGGTGTTGGCAGGCCCAGAGCCAAAAGGCGCGCAGGCGGGCACATGTGATGCGCTCATGAAGGCAGCGCAGCAAATGCTGACAAACCAGGGCTACTCCATGATCGGCTTCAATCATTTTGCGCTGCCCGGCAGCAGCTTAGCACAAGCCGCCTGCCAAGGGCGCCTGAAGCATAGCCTGCAAGGCTTTAGCGACACGCCAGCCAAAGTCACAATCGGCTTTGGAGCCGCCGCGATCAGCCAGTTTCCCAATGCGATCATCCAAAACGAACCGGATGTCGCCAAATACTATGAGGCCCTTGCCAGCGCAAAGCTCCCTGCCGCACGCGGCGTCCATCTCAGCAGAGAGGATCAACTGCGCGCGGCTGTTATCGACGATTTGCTGTGCCACCTCGAAACCGATCTTGCCAAGCATTGCAGCCATTTCAACGTCAAGCTATCAGCCCTTGATGCAGCCTTGAAAGCTCTGGACCCCTTCGCCAGCAAGGGCGTCGTGACAATCCGTGAGTCGGTGATTCGCATTCCCGAGCCAGGAAGAGCCATGGCCCAGAGGGTGGCAAATGTGTTTGACGTCCAAAAACCCACACACACGCAGCTATCCTCTGCCCTATGATTGACGGACTACCACAACTGATCTAACCTCCATTTAGATTGGTTCTAAAGACAGACAGGCTCCCCCCGCATGGCAAGTCAAGGTCCAACGCTCTCCTGCCAAGGTGCAGGTGAGCTGCCCATAGTGTGCTCCATCTGCTCGGTACGGGCAGACTCCATATGCGCTGATTTAACAGATACCGAACTAGCAAACATCCGCGGAAGCATGAGCCATGTGGATCTGCAGAAATCCCAGGCCCTCATCCATGAAGATGAGCCGATTGATACACTGTATGTGGTCACCGCTGGTGTTTTGCGGCTGTCCAAACTGTTAGAGGACGGCCGCCAGCAAGTTACAGGTTTTGCCTATCCAGGCGACTTCATTGGGCTCAATCGTCACGGCATCTCAAACTTCACGGCCGAAGCCTTGGTCGATGTGTCTCTCTGTAGCTTTCCGCACGTGATGCTTGATCGGCTGTCTGAGGATCATCCCGGCATTAAAACCCGCCTGATCCGCAACGCGGATACCGAATTGTCCAAAGCCTATGCACATATGATGCTGCTTGGCCAAAAGACGGTGCTCGAACGCGTCATCACGTTTTTCCATATGCTTGGCGAGCGCATGGGCGCGCCGGTTGAGGGAGAAGAGGACACCTTCGTTCAGGTCGCGCTGGCGATGTCCCGGCGTGATATTGCCGACTTCCTTGCCATTCGCTTAGAGACCTTGTCACGCACGCTGCGCCAACTCAAAGAGGATGACCTGGTGCGGGAAATCGACCGCCGGACGGTCATCATTCCTGACCTCGATGCGCTGGGCGAGATGCGGGTGATGCCAGACCTTTGAGGATGCTGCAGGTTTATGTCCTGCAGTACCCTTGGGGCGAGCGCGTCCCTAACGAGACGTAATAAAGCTTCCTACTTCTTAGGCTTGGGCGCAGGCTCCACCGGCGGCAGCCAAGTGAGGGATGAGTGGTGTAGTGAAATGAGAACCCGGCCATTTAGCTTGTGATAGGCGAAGGTGTAATCTGCACGCGTTGCGTTGCCGCCGCCGTCAACAAACGTGTAGTGGCCCATGTCTTTATAGCCCAGACCGCCTGCTTTTAGAATTGGACCGGCTGCGCTTTGAAATTCCACGCTTTTCCAGCCGCGTTTAAGGAACCCATCGTCATTGGGATAATCGGGATCACCGCCAATGAAGTAGGATTTCGTGCCAGCCCGGTCGAGGCGGATCACATCGGCGAGCGTTGGCTTGAATAACAGCGGTTCATCAATGCCGCCGAAATCATACAACGCGAGCAGGTTATCAACGTCCTGCTCAGTCACATATTTCCCCCAAGACCGCTGCGCAGCAATCACTTCTGCTTTGGTCATAGGTTCATAAATGCGCTCATCCATGTGACGGCCTCCAGACGATCTTTAATACTTTAGAAGAGCTCTAACATGGTTTTCTGTGCATAGAAAGTCGTTTGTTTTGAGCGGGATAGTTCGACTAAGAGAGCAAGCGCACATGCGCCAAAACAAAACCGCCCGCCCCTAAACCAAGGGACGAGCGGCGCTTTTTCAAAAACAGGTGGTGCAGGCCGCTATTCAGCCGCTTGCTGCGGTAGATACGGCCCGGCGACGGACATGGCCGCTTCCACATCTGTCATATAAGGGAAGAACTGCTTTGGCTTGGTGAAATTACCAATGAAGTGTTCGTCAGCGAACTGGCGGTTGTTTGAGGCCGCACCAAGCATGATTTGCCCTGCTTGGGTCAGCGGCTCCAGCAGGATGTTGTTGAAGGTATAGGCCGCCTCGCCATGCCATGCCCAGAAGGCGTCCATGACTTGCTGCATCCAATACCCGTCAAATGGCAAGTCCCCGCGGCCAATCACCATATCTGCGATGAATTTAGCGTTGCGCTGCGCGCAGTTGCCGCCCTGGCCGCCAATGGGGTCGAAGGTAATGGCTGTGTCGCCGAGCGGCATAATGGGCTTGCCACAGGGGAGCATGCCATAGGCTTTGCGCACGCTCGGGGGGAATTGGCCTTTGAGCCAACAAAATGGATCATCCTCAATGGGCTTGCCATGGCGGACAATGTCCCACTCCCAAGGTGCATGCTCCTTGATGAAGCTATTGCCTCTGTCGACGGCTTCCTGCGCAGTCGTCACATCGTCAAAGATGTCCATCTTGCCGCCATGCTTGGGCTCAAACAGGCAGCACCAGGTGGAGCCGGCGGTTTTGTGGGTGAAAGGCACCCAAAAATACTCACCGGTATCGCCGTAGAAGTTGAATTTCACAGGATTGAAGTCCGCGCGGTCGTCCCAGCGATCATTCTCCATGCCTTCAACAATGTACATAATGACCTTGCGTTGCGGCTTGTCATAAACGCAGCGCTGTGGGTCTTTCTCAATCAAGCGAGAGAGTTCGCCTTTGCCGGCGGCCAGCACAGTCAGGTCAGAGCCTGCCGCAATTTCATCTGCGCGTGCTGCTGACACAGATTCGATAACCAACTTGCCGCCAAGATCCTCAAAATCATTCAGCCAGCGGTGCACCCGCATGCGCATGTCGATGGCGCCGCCAGCACGCTCGCCAAAGCGGCCCGCGACTTCGAGGCGTTGCTCGCCATCGATCGTCGGTTTGAAATCAAGCAGCACGCCATGCATTTCGTGCATGTCTTGGCTCCAATGATCCATGCCAAGCGCGCGTTCCACATCAATTGTCTCAGGATAAAGCGCCGCTGTTCCGGTTGGCGCGACATCATTCAGCCACTGATCGGGCGTGCGATCAGAATACATGGTGACTTCATACCCTTTGCCGCTTTTCAGCAATGCATAGGCAAATATGCAGCCGGCCGTCCCCGCACCGATAATTGAAACTTTTGCCATGTGGCGTCCCTCTTCCTCTGATAGTGCTGATGTAAGAGCATCATGTTCGACGCCATTTCACTATGCATATTGTGCAGATGCTGTGCGGCATTTGTACAATTGGGATTCAGGATAGACCAGGTCAAAACACTGCGCTGCTGCGCAAAAAATCATCCAAGCCATTGATTATGAAATATTTTCTTATTCTTCTCCTATGCCTCATTCATGTGGGAACAGCCTATGCGGACGCACCAAGCAGTGTGCATTTTTCTAAGGGCGAGCAGGACGGCGAGAGCTTCAACGCTGCCCTGATGGCCTACAAAAACGCGGATTTACGACTCTACGCCCTGATTGCGACACCCAAAACCACGCCGCCGAAAGACGGCTTTCCAATCGTTATCGCTGGTCATGGCTATGTGCCTGACCCGCGCCGTTATGGCATCACCAAGACTGGAAAAAACGCCCGTCCCGGCGATTACTATCGCAGTGTTCCTGAGCTCTACACGTCCAGAGGCTATATGGTCATCATGCCGGATTACCGCGGCCACAACGGGTCAGACGGTCCAGATGCGCCGGGATACCCAACGCCGCAGCTCTTGGATGCATATGCAAACGATGTCCTAGCGCTGCTGCCTGTCGTTAAGCAGATCCCCTCAGCGAATACCGCGCAGCTATACTATTGGGGGCATTCCATGGGCGGCGCTGTCGGCTTACGCCTTTTACAAAAAACACAAGCGTTTGTTGCCGCCACTTTCTGGTCTACTACGCAAGCCGTTCAGGCCAGCAAAGAGCTTGTTACCGTCACGACACCCCTAGCGCTGCACCACGGCGTTGGCGACACCAGCACACCCCCGGCGCATTCGGTTGAGATCGTGACTGCCTTGGCACAGCACGATCAATACGCTACCTACTACACCTATAAGACCGCAGATCACTTCTTTAACGCGGACATGCGCGCGCTTGCCGCTGACCGGGACGTGGCTTTCTTTCGGCAGGTTAGTCGTTAGGTCACCCGGTGCGTGCGCGCAAAGCGCAGGGTGTCGGAGGGGCTTTCACCGAAGCGTTTTTTGTATTCACCTGAGAACCGGCCCAGCTGCGTGAACCCCCAGCGCATGGCCGATTGCGTGACTGAGCTGCCCTCATCTGCGCGCAGCAAGTCTTGGCGCACGCGCTCGAGGCGGATGTTCTTAAAATACAGCATGGGGGAAATACCGCGGTACTTTTGAAACCCATCATAAAGCGTGCGGCGCGACACGCCCGCGGCGCGGCACAAAGCTGGCAAATCCACACTCTCATCGGCATGGGAGGCCATATAAGCCTCTGCGAGCTTCACATAGCCGGGCGCGAGGCGCGGCTTATCCATTTTGCCGGCATCGGCCCGTGTTGGCTGAGCGGCCAGCAGCGTTTGGAGCATGAGGAGCTCCATTTGCCCGGCAATAGCCGGCTCGCGAATGCCCGCCCCCGGCGTTCCCAGCTCACGCACCAGCAATTCAGCAAGGCGCCAAAAGGTCCCGGCTTTGCCTCCCGCCCGTTCCATGTACATCTTAAACACCAGCGGCCCTGGCAAAGGGCGCGAGAAGGCGCGAATGGCAGCGCGCTCAAGCGCCACCCGGTCCATCTTCACAATCAGCGCCGTGGCATCAGCGCTGAAGGTCAATGTCAGCTGTTCAGACGGCGACAGGATGAGGGCTGACCGCTGGTCAGCACAGTGGCGCTCGTCGGGCCCCACGGCTTCCACTTCACCCTCAATGGGATAGACCGCCCCAAACCAGGTGTTAAGACGCGTTTCAATACGCGATTTGGCGCCATAGTTGAGCAGCGCAACACCAATGGCGGGCAGCTCTGTGTAATACATCTGCACATCAAGCTCGCCCTCTAAGACAGACAAAGAGTGCGGGGCAAAAGCGTGTGAAATAAAGCCCCTGGCAGCGGCCTCATCACGCGTGGCGAGGACTTCAAACTGCTTCAGCAGCGCTGTGCTCAAGCCGCTGGAGACAGGATCTAGCTCCTCCTCCATCGGCAGCGCGAGGGGTTGGCTGAACGCCATATCGCCCATGCCTTATTCAGCTGCTTGGTCAACGGGCGGCGGCGCTGCAATGGGCGCGCGCACGCTGCCGGAGAGAACGTCGCGCCGGCTGGGGTCAAACACCACATAGGCCACATCCGGGCGCGCATAATGTCCGGCAGGATCGCCGGCCGCCTTGGCATAGGCAATCATGCTCAGGTCAATATCGGCATAGACCAAGCCTTCTTCATCGCCAGCCAGCTTCTCAGCCAACGGCCGGCCGTCAGGGCCATAAATCATCGCCTGACCACCGCCCAGCTGGAGCAAGCTGCGCTGCATGTCATCGCAGCCCATGACGGTGTGCATCTCTTCGGTAATCACCA
>JBCCDR010000144.1:0-6922 GCA_039030675.1 Pseudomonadota bacterium
AGCGCCATGGGCCGGGCCTGCGCGATTTCCTTTGAAGAGGTCACCGCCAGAACGCTCAAACACCTCATAGACTTGTCAAAACCACTGCGTGATGACATCGCGGCCAAAGGTGGTCACGCGCATATCGTCGCCTATGGTTATCATGGCACCGAGTGCATGATGGAAGGCGAATACCGCTGGCAAACCTACGCGCCCTATCTCCAAGGCTTTGCGAAAAAGGCGCTTGAAGCCGTCGCTGAGGACGCGCATGGCGATGGCGTCAGCGTTGGCGTGTTCAACGCGCCTGAAATTCTCACCAATTCGAGCGGTATCTTTGTGGGTGTTGAATTGCCGCTCTACCGGCTCATGCTGGCGATAGAAAGTGAAGCGCCTGCGCTCCTGAATGACGTCAGAGCAATATGCGGTGCAAAACTGACCGATGGGGAAGCTGGTCTCGCGGCGATCCGCACAATCCTGCAGAATTTCCACCGCGCGCCGGAGGTCAAATTTCTAACGACGTTTGAAGACTGGCCGCAGCACAACACCAGTGACCAGATGACACTGATGATCAACTCTGCCGCGGACCTTCGCAGTCTCCATAAGGATGGAAATGATCTGATAACGGTGGATTTAAGCCGCCTCGTCTTCCAAGCCTGTGGCCACATCATGCTCCATCAAAGCGATAAGCTGGACGCGCCTGTCTATTGGCTGGGCCATGACATCGTTGCAAAGGCCTTAGCGCAAAACGGCATTGCTGCCGAAAGCTGACCTGCGACTCTTTAGACCCTCTGCAAAATATGGAGTGGTCATACACGCTTAAACGCATAAAATCGCGCCATAAGCTATCACGGAGTGAGACATGGCTGACCGCGATCCCGATCAAACCAGCTTTGGCGACGCCCGCTCTCCCGGCGTCAGCACTGACGACTTATTGAATAACGATACCCGCACGGTCCCGGATTTTGTCAAAGAAGACAGCTGGGAGTACCTGGGCAGTGAGCCTCTAGAGGCAGCGCGGTACACGGACCCTGCGTTTTTTGCCCAGGAGAAGGCGAAGATGTGGCCCGCAGTCTGGCAAATGGCCTGCCGGCAAGAAGAGCTGCCCGAGCCTGGCGATACCGTGGTGTATGAAAATGTCGGCAAATCCTGGCTTTTAGCCCGGCAGGAAGATGGCTCCGTGCGCGCCTTTGCAAACGTGTGTTTGCACAGAGGCCGCAAGCTGCGGACTGAAGGCGGGCCGGCAAAGGAATTTGAGTGCCCCTTTCATGGCTTTACTTGGGCCACGGATGGCTCTTTGAAGCGCGTGCCCTGTCAGTGGGATTTCCCGCATTTGGCCGATAAGGATATGAGCCTCCCCGAAGCCCGCGTTGCCGAGTGGCAAGGCTTTATCTTCATCAATGAAGATGGCAAAGCAGCGCCCATTGAGGAGTATCTCCACCCGCTTGATGAGCACTTCAAGCGCTGGCGCCTCGATGAATGCTACACAGCACTCTGGGTCGGCAAGGTCATCCACGCCAATTGGAAGGTCGTGTCAGAAGCGTTCATGGAGGCATGGCACTCGGTCGTCACGCACCCACAAATCCTGCCTTTCACAGCTGATGAAAATTCGCGCTACTCTCTGTGGGGCGACAACATCAATCTCACGCTGACCCCGTTCGGCGTATTGTCCCCGCATTTGTATAAAGAGGGCCATGACGAGCAGTTCATCGTTGACAGCTTCGCCCGCGGCTCTGGCCGCACAGCGCAGTCTAATGAAGGGATGCAAATTCCTGAAGGCCATACCGCGCGGACCTATATTGCCGAGCTCAATCGCCAACAGTTTGTTGAGGCGCTTGGCTATGACGGGTCTGACTTGTCTGACAGTGAAATGGTCGACGCCTACACCTACAACGTATTCCCCAACTTCTCGCCTTGGGGCGGCTTCGCGCCTAATGTCGTCTACCGCTGGCGTCCTTGGCCGGATGAGGGCTCGACCCTGATGGAAGTGCGCCTTTTGGGTCGCAAGCCAAAAGATGGACCCATGCCAGAAGCGGCTGAAATGCGCTTCCTCACCGAGGATGAGCCTTGGGATACGGTTCAAGAATGGGGCCAGCTTGGCCATGTGTTCGACCAGGACATGATGAACCTGCCCTTCGTCCAACAAGGCTTGGTGTCTTCAGCCAATGGTCTTGTTGAACTCGGCAACTACCAAGAAAGCCGCATTCGCCAGTTCCACCGGACGATGGATAAATACCTCGCCCGCAAGGACGACTAACGGACGCGCTTGAAGGCGTAAGCCATCTGCCCTGGCACTGCGAAAACCGGAGTGCCGTCGGCGCTTATGCCTGCCTCCTCATAGGACAGCATCTCACCGGTCACCTTTATGGTCGCAGATAGCGTCATCTTGCGGCCGCTTTGCGTCGTGATTTGGCACGTCTGCGGGATTGTCATCATATATCCCCCGTCGCCCGCAATAATGGGGAGCGCGCATGCGTCTCCATAGGCGATCAGGTCATCTTGTGTAAGCGCTGCTAATGCTGCAGGACTGTTCATATCGACTTCGCCTTTAAAGCCATAGAACTCCATGACCGGATTGGCCAAATCCATGCGAAAGGCCCAGAGCCGCTGACGACTGATCGGTCCATCCACCCCGCCTTTACGCCACTCAAGGCCGACAACGGTGCCTGGGATAGCAGGCACGTCGACGGTTAGAAAACGGGCATGCTGCAAATCAATCCAAACGCGTGTATCGCCTATTTTTGGCGTGATCTTTAGGGCGTCATCCGCCGCCTCAAACTGCGCGGCGTTGTCATAGGTCCCCAAAAGCAGGGAGACGGGCTCAAGCTGCGTTTGCGGTGGCGCTTTGCACGACGCGAAAGCCATGCTGACTGCAGCAATCAACCCAAGCTGGACCTTAGTCACTGCCGGCCTCAAAGCCTTTTTGGATGGGCGCTGTGTTGTAAATCACAATTTCGTTGAACAGCCCATCATCGTCCACATAGAAGAAATTGCAGTTTCGCATCACGGTCTCCTCACCGTCTCCATCAATCAGCTGCACTTTAAAGCGGCTGACGATGCTTTGAGTCTCAGGGTCGACCGTATTGATAAAATCGTGGAAATTGACGGTTGGGAAGGTGCCGAGGAAGTCTTTGAAGTGCGTCAGCAGCGGTGCCTTGCCGTCATAGCGGAATTTGGTGGCCGGGAACCACATGACACAGTTTTCCGCAAAGGTGCCCATCACAGCGTCTAAATCATGGTTGTTGCAGCCAATGAAGTACTGCGTGATGGCGAGGTCTAGGAGGGCTTCTCTCGAGAGGGGCATGGGGTCGTCCTTTTGATATGGAAAGCTGCGCAGTATCTTAACTAAGTTGATGTGTCAGGCTGCGTATATCTGGGAGCGCCGGCATAGCCATCGCGGCATCCACGAAACCGGCAGGGTCTGCATTCCAAGGCGCGGCAGCAAAACACTCTGCGACTTTCTGCAGCCGCTGCTCGGCTGACAAAGCATTGCCAGGCGCGCCAAGGGGGTGCTCGCAATGGGCGTCTAGACTGCGTCCGTCTTTGAGGCGCAAGACGCAGCGCTGCGGCCCCAGAGCGTTGGGATCGGTATTCTCATCCTGCTTGAGATGTACTTTGTCAGCCAGGTCCTCGATGGCCTGGCTTGAGAACATGCCAGCATTGAAGTCGCGTGGCTTGACCTTGCCGCTGAGCAGCATCAGAGGCGCCACAAAATCCAGACACAGCCGCGCATAGGCGGGCGACATATCAGGCGTCAGCGGCCTGCCTACCAACGTCAAGATGAGAGGTGGCGCAAAAACCTCCAAAGCCTCAACATCCTCAGCGCCGAAGTCATGCTCTGCTTGGAGGTCGTAGAGCATCGTCAAAACCGCTTGTGTGGCACGCCCTGCTGGGAAGGGCTTATGCGCCATCTGCGTCATGGCCCAGGGTTCGCCAAGCTCCTCTAGCGCTGCTTCAACGTCGCCGCGGTCTTCAAACAAAGTAAAATAGCCAAATTGTCCGCCAATCACATCGATTGGCCCAGCCATACCGGCGCGGGCTAAATCAGCGGCTTGGTGGGCGGCGCGGGCGGCCTGCCCCACTTGCATGGCCAAGGCCATCGCGCCTTCCCAATGCGCTTGCATGGTGCCAGCAAGCATTGAATAGGCCAGACCAAGTGTCTGGCTGGTTTGCTGGCGGGAATATCCGCGTACCTTTGCCAGCGCCATAGCCGCGCCCATTTGGCCTGCAATGGCGGGGCGAAAGAACTTTGGCGCCGAGGCTGAGCCGGCGCCAAACAGCACGGCGACCTCAACTGCGATGCACAGTCCTAAAAGAAAGTCTTCTCCCGATAACCCCACTTCATCCGCATGTGCCAGCAAGGCACCCATGGGAGCACCTAAGGCAATCACAACGGAGTGCTCATGCAGGCCATCCCATTCCAGGGCATGGGCTTGATAACTGTTGACGAAGGCAGCTGATGCAGGCGGAAGCGTGGTGCCGGGCCGGGCAATTACTCTGGCCTGCGCGCCCTCACCCCAACGCCGTGCAGCTTCTAGAGCAGCGTCTGCGCCTTTGTATCCGCGGCCAGCAACGCAGCAGGCGAGTGTATCGAGCGCAAAGATAACGGCCTGCTCCACCGCTTGTGCCGGCAAGTCTTCAAAGCGCGCCTGCATGACGAAATCGATGAGTGCATCTGTTTCGTGCAGGGTTTTAATGCGCGTGCCAAGCGCGGCTTGGGGCGTGTTGTCGAGCGTGCTGGTTGGCATGCCTTGAATCCTTTGCCCCATTGTTACGCGCATGGTCTAGCCGATGCCTCCCGAGGCACCAGAAAGCACACTCGTTTCACCGCCAGTCGATAAGCAGTTTGCTAGCGTGGCGCCTGAAAAACGCCCTGCTCAGTCAGTCTGTCGATCACACCGCGCTGCGCATTGAGCGCCTCCTTCCGGCCTTGCATTTTGCCATCTTTAAGGCGATTGGGCCCATAGTGGGCGGCATCTTCAACAGACTTTTCAAAAGCATCCATCGGCAAGCGCGATAGCATATTGCCCATGCCGATGTTTGACCGGGCGCTGCGCAGACCTTCCAAATCAATCGTGGCCACAGCGTTCATGCTTTCGCCATAGCCAGCTTCTGACAAAACATGGCCATACCAATCTACAATCTTTGACATAGCGTCTGTCGAGGCTTGCGGCACAGGCGTTCCCGCCATGCCGCCTGTATTGGCGGAAATGACATAGGCCATATTCTCAATGGCGCGCGCACGCTTGGCGACGTCCTTTACCGTCAACTGAGGGGACGCCACCTCAGCAGTGGGATGCAGCAAAAGCTCAGCGCCTTTGAGCGCATGCATACGGGCAATCTCTGGGTACAGAATTTCTTCAGACGCAATCGTGCCGAGAACACCCACATCGGTTTTGGCCACTGGGAACACAGCATCAAGCCCGTATGCGTCCAAATAAGCATCCCACACGTCATAAGGTGTTGGTGCATAGAGCGAAATCATACGGCGATAGCGCAGCACGATGTCTCCGCTGGGAGAAAACACCACATTGGCTTGGAAATAGAGCTCTGGAAACGCTGGGTCTCTCTCGTAGTGGTTTGTGCACAGATAGATGCCCCGACGCTGCGCCACGCCAGCGAGCTTCTCAATCGTTGCGCCATCCTTGGCGATTGCGGCTTTGTTGCGCCATTGCGCGCGGCTTTCTCCTAGGGGAAAACCGGTGAGCACATATTCAGGTAGCACGACGAGCCGAAGCGGGTAGCCGGAATAGCCCTGAAAAAAGGCGGCAGCGACTGCAATTTGCTTTTCAATCCGCTTGATAGAGCGGGACATCCTGGCCCGCGCCGCGTCTTTATCCGCATCCTGGTTCACAGCATCGCATAAGGTTTGCAGCGCTAGCGCTGTGTAACGCGTGTTGGGCTTAGCAAGAACCCGCGAAGGCCCCAGCCCAAGACCCGCAGCACTGGCGGCAAGCATATTGCGCCTTGAGAGACCCATAGACACCGCCCCTACCCTTTGCACTGGATGAGTACGGTGCGCTCCAGCCCGGCATAGCGATGCACAAGCGCCTCACGGTATTCGCTATTCGCCATCATGGCCAAGAAATGACGCCTTTCCGGATAGCGGACTATGAGCACCTTGTCCCAATCGGTCTGCGCCGTGCCAGCCATCCCAATGAAGACTTGCTCGCAGGGCCCATCGTAAAGCAGCTGGGCTTGGCTGACGTCTCCAACCGTCTCCACAAAAGCTTTTTGATAGCGCGCATAGGCTTCAATGCCCGAACACGAGGGCATGTTCATCTCGTCTGGGTACAGGGCCTTCTCGCGAAACTTCAGTAGATTGAGCATGACCACAGGCGCGCTTTGGTCAGCGTCGCGCATGGCGCGCACTTGGTCGGCTGTTGGGTCGATGCTTGCATCCATGTTGGAAAGGTTAGGTTGAGGCATTCTGCTGGCGTCCTGCTGACAAGAGGTAAAAAACCGCCGCGCTCGAACGTGCAACGCGGCGGTCTTATAACGCTCAGTACGCGTTAGTCTTCAAGCACAAAGGTCACTTTAAGGGTGACGCGCCATTCTGTGATGCCGCCTTTATTGCAGACGACCTTCACGTCTTGAACCCAAGCGCCTTGCACGTTCTTGAGCGTTTTGTTCGCCCGTTTCACACCCTTCTCAACGGCATCTTCCATGCCTTTTTTCGATGATGCGATGATTTCTGTAACGCGAGCAACTGACATGCTCCCCTCCTCTTTTTACAACCGCGCATCCATTTCTATGCGCGCCAAGAGAGTGACCTGCAGTTTGGAACAAGTCAAATAAGAAGGAAAAACCAATCTAAAGACAGGAAAAGCATCTCAGAAATTGGGCTTTATCATGTTAGAATAACTCTTAGCCGATAGATTGGTCTTGGGGAGCCATCATATGACTGAGCAAAATGAGCAGACCATCGATGTCTTGCCAAAACCCC
>JBCCDR010000145.1:0-6878 GCA_039030675.1 Pseudomonadota bacterium
CCATCTCTCCACCATCTTCCCAGAAGTGCGGCTGAAAACATTTCTTGAGATGCGCGGCGCGGATGGTGGCCCCTGGGAGGCCATTTGCGGCTTGCCAGCCTTTTGGGTGGGCCTGCTCTATGACCAAAGCGCGCTTGATGCGGCTTATGACCTGATTAAAGACTGGGACTTTGCGGCCCTGCAAGCCATGCGCGATGCGGTGCCAGAGCAAGGCCTTGATGCGCCCAGCCCGCTGGGCACGCTGCAAGACTTAAGCCTGAAGGCGCTTGAGATCTCCCAAGCAGGGCTTGAGGCCCGCGCACGCACCAACCGGTCAGGTGAAAGCGAAGCGGTCTTCCTAGACGACCTATGGGAAATTGCGCGCTCAGGTATTTCTCCCGCCCAGCACCTGCTCGACCTGTATCACGGCAAATGGGATGGCGATTTAAGCCTGGTGTTCCGCGACCAGCGTTTCTGAGGCTCTGGCCGATATCTTCATACTCTGCTAAGCTTCACGCCTCGGTGTTTTTGAGAGTGGAGTATCCCATGGCCCGCACGCTTCTAGCTGCTTTTGCCCTTTTCACGGCTGCGAGCCTGCCTGCGCAGGCCAGTGAGACCGCCTACGGCCTCACGACAGAGACGGTGAAAGGCGTGCAAATCACACGCGGAACGCCAAAGCCGCTGCCAAAACGCGTCGCGCAGAACACGCCGCGCACCGGCGGCGTGGTGCGCCTCGACAGAGGCTATCGCGGCAAAATCTTCGGCAAACACCGCATCGTGCGCGATGGTCAGTTGTTGCTGCGTAGCGACCTGCTCCCCGTCCGCCAGCGCGGCGACGAATAGCGCCGGCCCGCCCCGCTCCCTCGCCCCTTTCGCGCTTGCGGCAGGTTTTTTGCAGTGCAATAAAGTTTGCAGGGGTAAAAAGAGGGGGCCAGTATGGCAGCATCGCTGAGTAGCGAAACAATCGACATTGTCAAATCAACAGCGCCGGCGTTGCGCGCGCACGGGGTCGCAATAACGACGCGCATGTATGAGCGCTTGTTTGAGGACCCGGCGATAAAAGAGATGTTTGATGCTGCCGCGCATGCTGATGGCTCGCAGCCAAAGCGCCTGGCAACTGCGATTGTCGCTTATGCGGAGAATATCGATAAGCTCGAAGCGCTCACCGGGGCTGTGGAGCGCATGACAACAAGCCATGTGAACGCGGGCGTGAAGGCGGAGCATTATCCGGTGGTCGCAGGTGCTTTGCTGCCGGCCATCAAAGATGTGCTTGGCGATGCGGCCACGGAAGAGATTCTCAGCGCTTGGGGCGAGGCTTATTGGGTCTTGGCTGACATTCTCATCGCTGCAGAAACCGAAAAATACGCCGTTTAAGCCGCGCCCAGCTGCGCCTCAAAAAGCGCGAGCATACGGCTCCAGCCGCGCTCGGCTTGCGCGGCATTATAGGCGCGCGAATCCGTTGGCACCCAGCCATGCATGGCGTCGGCATAGACTTCAATTTCAGCAGGCACGCCGGCCTCTTTAAACGCGTCAATCAGCGCGTCTTTGGCGCCTGGCTCGCTTTGATGGTCGTTCTCGGCAATCGCAATCAGCGCGCCGCCGGTCATTTTGCTGGCCAGCTTATGGGGGCTGTCAGGCGCGTCAGTCACCAGGCCGCCGCCATGGAAAGAGCAGGGCGCTTTCACCCGGCCCGGCACAGCCGCGGCCGCGCGCAGGGTCCACGAGCCCGTCATGCAAAAGCCCACCGCGCCCATGCCGCGGGTTTTGTCGACGCTGGCCTGCTCATCCAGCCACGCCACTAAGGCAGCGGCATCCACCACCACTGTGTCAGCTGACAAAGCGCCATAATGCGGCATCACCAGCTCGCGCGCGCCGGGGTCGCCAAAGCGCATGCCATCAAAGAACAGCTGGCCCTGATGCGTGCGGTAATAGGGGTTCACGGCCAGGACCGCATAGCCAGAGCTGGCCAGCCGCCGCGCCATTTCAAAATGCGCAGGGCGGACACCGTGTACATCCGGCCAGAACAGCACAGCTGCGTGCGCGCCCTCTTTAGGGTGAATGAACATGCCATCAATCGCGCCGTCCGGTGTTGGCACGGAGACTGTCCGTTCTGCGAGCTCCCCGGCGGCCGCGCCAGGCGCGCTCATGGCAGTCGTGGAGATGGCGAGAGATGCCGCCGCCGTCACCTGAAAGCCGCGCCGCGTGAGCGCCTTGCGCTTAAGGTAGGCATCCAGATCACGTTCAGTTCGTTCATCGCACATGGTCAGGCCCTTTGTTTGATGTGGTAAAAATGTGGTCCCGCTGGGTTAGGCCCAGCCAAGCTCGCGCATGGACCATGTATCGTTCCAAATCTTGGTGAGGTGGACCAACTTATCCCCCTCAAAGCGCATGATGTAGAGATAATTGGCAGCCACTTTTTTGCCCGTTGGCGGCACAGGTCCTTCGCCCGTATTGGTGCCGTGGAAGATGGCTGCGCCAAGCACGATTTGCCGCTCTTCATCCACAGCAAAGGCCGTCAGCTCATAATGCGCATCCGGCAGCGGCCCAAACATCCCCGCCATCCACTCACAATAATCCGCGGTCGTCGTAATGTCCTTGATGGCATCGCTCTGCGCTGAAAAGCCAGCGTCAGGCGCGCAATATTGTGCGCATTCTGCCCAGCCCTTGCCCGTCTCGCATGCGTCAAAAAAGGCGAAGGCTGTGTCTTTGATGGTCATGGGACGGTCTCCGTTACAAAATATGCGGCGCGTCAATGGTGGGCGTCATCGCTGTTTTCAGCGCTTCTTCTGGCGCCGCGTCTGGCGGCCAATTTGCGCCAACGAACCGTCGTCCAGTAAAGTCTGATGAGGCGTCCGAGGCAAGCCATAAAGCGGGGGCCGCCATGACCTCGGCGGGCAGGAGGCCTGTGATGTTGCTATTGCCCTCGGCAATCTCGCCAGCGCGGGCGGGCCAGGCGTCTGTTATGCGCGTGCCGACTTCGCCGCCGGGAATAAAGGGCGTGTCAGCCGCGCCGCCGGGGAGCAACACGTTCACGGTCACGCCGGTGCCTTGCAAATGCTTCGCCCAGATGGCGCTTTGGGCTTCTAGGGCGGCCTTCGTGGGACCATAAGGGCCGCCAACGGACAGCAGCATGGTGGGCCGTGAGGTCGAAACATTGATGATACGGCCCCAGCCGCGCGCGACCATATCGCTCACAAACAGCTTTGCCAGCTTCCAAGGCCCAAGCACGTTGGTGCATAAAATCCGTTCATAAGCCTCCGGATCGCCAGAGAACGGTGTGGCCTGGCTGAAGTCGCCATCCGCATACAGCTCCGCGAGGCCGCGCCCTGCGTTGTTGATGAGAATGTCGACGGGTCCAAAGCGCTCTTGGGCCGCACTGGCCAGGCGCGCATTGTCCTCATCGTTCATCACATCGCTCAACACGCCCAAGCAACGCTCCGGCCCGATGTCTGCAACGGCTGCCTCAAGTTCATCGGCGGACCGGGCCGCGGTGATCGTGACCCGCGCGCCTGCCCCGGCAAGCGCCTGCGCCATCACCAACCCTAAACCACGCGCGCCGCCGGTGATGAGGGCATGGCGGCCGCTGAGGTCAAAGTCCGTCATTCTGTTCTGTCATCACGGTTTTTTGTCATTCTGCAAAGGTACTCAATTAGGTATCGAGGGGCTCAAGCAATCCCAAAAACTCCAACCGCCGTGTAACAGCTTTGCGTGTGCGTTTATGGGCAAGCGCCATGTCTCTGAAATCAACGCCATTATGGAAAGCTTGTTTAAGCTCTTCTTCTTCGTCAGCTGTCCAACGCTGGCCTGTATTTTCCGGTTTAGGTCCAGCTGAGCGGGCTTTCCCTGTATTCAGGTGTAAAGCGGCCGCATAGAGTGTTCGGATAATGTCAGGATGCTCAAAAGCACGTTCAGAGCCAGGCGGCAGCCCCATTGGCAGATGGCCCTGAGCCAAGGCTTGGATTGCTTGAAATGTTTCCTCTCGATTCATCGCCCCCTCCCATAGAATGTTCTTACTATGTTCTATTTTGGCAAGGGAGTCCAGTTGCTAAGCGGCTGTCCCGCCGACAGTCAGCTTATCAACCAGCAGCGTGGGCTGCCCCACGCCGGCGGGCACGCTTTGGCCGCCTTTGCCGCAGATGCCCACGCCAGTGTCGAGTTCTAAGTCGTTGCCGATGGCGGTGACGTGTTTGAGGACTTCGGGGCCGTCGCCAATGAGGGTGGCGCCTTTGATGGGGGCGCCGAGTTTGCCGTTTTCGATTTTATAGGCTTCGGTGCAGCTGAACACGAACTTGCCGGAAGTGATGTCGACTTGGCCGCCGCCGAAGTTTTTGGCGTAGATGCCGGTTTTGGTGCGGCTTAAAATCTCGGCCGGGTCCTCTTGGCCAGCCAGCATGAAGGTGTTGGTCATGCGCGGCATGGGGGCGTGGGCGAAGCTCTCGCGCCGGCCATTGCCAGTGGCCGCTTGACCCATCAGCCGGGCGTTGAGGCGGTCTTGCATATACCCTTTTAAGATGCCGTCTTCGATGAGCACGGTGCGCTGGGTGGGTGTGCCTTCATCATCAATGGTGAGCGAGCCGCGGCGTTTCGCCATCGTGCCATCGTCGACGACGGTGACGCCCTTAGCGGCAACGCGCTCGCCAATCATGCCGGAGAAGGCGGAGGTTTCTTTGCGGTTGAAATCACCTTCCAAGCCGTGGCCCACCGCTTCATGTAGCAAGACGCCGGGCCAGCCGGGGCCAAGCACGACCGGCATTTCGCCCGCAGGCGCAGCGATGGAATCTTGGTTCACATCCGCTTGGCGCAACGCTTCGGCCACCATGGCTTGCCAGGTGCTTTCGTCAAAGAACTCATCATAGCCGCGCCGGCCGCCGCGCCCGGTATAGCCACTTTCGCGCCGGCCGCCTTTGTCGGTCACGATGGCCACATTCAGGCGCACCAGCGGGCGAATGTCGCGCAGGATATCGCCATCCGCGCGCATGATTTCGACCACTTGCCACTCACCCGCGATGGAGGCTGTCACCTGCGCCACGCTGGGGTCGGCCGCGCGGGCATAGGCGTCGATCTCCTGCAGAAGGCTGAGCTTTTTATCAAAGGCAAAGCCGCCGAGCGGATTGTCATCATCATAGAGCGATTGGTTGGAGCGGGTTGGCCCATCGGCCACCACGCCGCTCTGGCCGGTTTTTACCGCGCGCACGCTCTCGCTGGCCCGGGCCAGCGCGTCATCGCTGAGGCTCGTTGAATGGGCATAGCCCGTTGCTTCCCCGCTGACAGCGCGCAGGCCAAAGCCTTGGGAGATGTCGGACGAGGCTGAGCGCAGGCGCCCATCATCAAATGTCAGCCCTTCCGACTGGGTGTACTCTAGGTAAAGCTCGCCATCATCCATGCCAGCAAGCGCGTCGGCCACTTGCGCCTGGGTGCGCTCACGGCTCAAATCCGTGCGCGTGAAGAAAAGGTCTGTGGAGGTCATATCGTGTCCGTTTGCCAGCACTGTTTGTGGAGATTTCTGCCTTTATATAGGGGCCAGACGGCCTCAGCGCCAACCTTGCATTTGTCTTAAGGCATCGCTGCGCTTGCCCCATTTGAGAAACGAAACAGTAACCGCCGCTGTCTAATGTCGCATTGGGCACGGAAAGGCTTGTGAAGCGGGGCGCTCTTCAGTATCAGGTGCCGTTAGATTGGTTCTAGAGTGATGGGCGTTTAAAAAGCGGCTGACATCACGACAGAGATTGAGAGATATATGACGGTTTTCTCTAGGTTTTCTGCGGCTTTGGTCGCATCGATTGCGATGATTGGGGGCGTGCAGGCTGCGCAGCCGACAGATAAAGCGCTTGGCTTTCAGACGGCAGCGACGCCGATCATGGAACAGATTTCGGCGTTTCATTCCGATATTTTGCTGCCGATCATCATTGCCATTTCCTTGTTTGTGCTGGCGCTGCTCATCTGGGTCGTCGCCCGCTATAACCGCAGAGCTAACCCAGAGCCATCGCGGACAACGCACAATGTGGCGATTGAGATCGTATGGACGGTTGTTCCCATCGTGCTGCTGCTGATCATTGCAGCACCGTCCTTTGCCATTATCGACAAAGAAGACAACATCCCCGAAGCGGATGTGACCGTCAAAGCCATTGGCCACCAGTGGTACTGGGAATATGAGTATCCCGATTATGAGGGCATCGCCTTCGATTCGATCATGCTCACCGATGAAGAAGCCGCCGCACAAGGCAAGCCGCGCTTGCTCGCCACAGATACCCATGTGGTCGTGCCGGCTGATACCATTGTGAAAGTGTTGATCACCTCCGTTGATGTGAACCACGCTTGGGCCATGCCGGCATTTGGCGTGAAACGGGATGCGATCCCCGGGCGCATCAATGAGACATGGTTCAAAGTGAAGGAGCCAGGCCTCTATTACGGACAATGCTCCGAGCTTTGCGGCATTAAGCACGGTTTCATGCCCATCACGGTTGAAGTGGTGAGCAAGGCAGACTTCGAAGCATGGGTGAAAGAAGCGCAGGCAGAGTATGCCAGCGCGGATGCCGCAACCCAAATCGGCGTTGGCCGGTAGAGTTTATTTTCAAGATTTGTATTTGACGAACGGATGAGCTGACTATGGCTGGATCAAGCGCAGCATTTCATGAAGACGGGCGGCCCAAGAGCTTTATTGGCCGCTGGGTTTATTCCACGAACCACAAAGATATCGGGACTTTGTATCTGATCTTTGCGGTCATCGCCGGGATTATCGGCGGCGCCATGTCCGGCTTCATGCGCGAAGAGCTCATGGAGCCTGGCATGCAAGTGCTGCCAGCGTTGACCGGTGGTTCCATCGATGGGGCTTATCACCTCTGGAATGTCTTCATCACCGCGCACGGCCTCATCATGATCTTCTTCATGGTCATGCCAGC
>JBCCDR010000146.1:0-6865 GCA_039030675.1 Pseudomonadota bacterium
AAGCATAAGGAGAAGGCGCCGTGCAACGCTCTCAGCCAGAGACTTATGAAGCCCCCTACCCGGCTTTTCAACAATACCAAGAGCCAAGCCGGCCTGACTATGTGATGGCCATGATCGGCATCCAAAGCGCGCCAGGCGCAAACGGGGAGACCCTGCGCGATGCCATGTTTGCGCTCTGCCAAGCGCACGGCGATGGCGCGCCAGCGCATACGGAAGCGGCGACCCATGAAGATGCGCAGGGCGCTCGCAACCACGTGCTCATGCCGTATTTCCACACCCAAAATGACATGGCCGCCTTCTTCGCCCGGGCCGATGTGGCAGAGGCTTTGATGCAGCCGTTGAGCGGCGATATCGGCCTATGGGCCGAGCAGCTCGCCGCGCCTACCACAGCATTAGATGCAAACAATGCACGCCCTGACGTCGCCTATGGCATTGCGCGCTATTCCACGGCGCGCGAAGAGCAGTACCATGCCTATATGGGCTCTATGCGCGACCGCGTGCCAGATTATCTAGCAGGCAAAGCCAATGGCGCGCCGGCCCAGCTGGCAGCGCAGCCAGCCCCTCAAAGCAAAGGCCAAGTGCTGGCGATTTCGGCCCTGCCGCACAATCTGTGTTTCATCCGCGGCGCCTTTGCCTGGAAGGATGCGGACCCTGCTGAGCAGGCCGCGTTTATGGAGCAGATGATGCCGGTCTACCGTGAGGGCGCCCATTATCTGCGCGATAATCCGATCGAATCCGGCTGTATTTCCATGCGCATGGCAGACAGCGTGCAGCTGGAAGGAGACAACCGGCTGCAAAGCGAAATCCTCGGCTGGTTTTTGCGGCTGGAAGATTTAGAGCGCTGGACCCGCTCGCATCCGCGCCACCTGGCCATCATGAAAACCATCTACAGATACATGGGCGACTTTAACTTCAAGCCCAAACTGCATCTGGGCCATGAGGTGGTCGTCATCCCGCAGGGCCAGGCGAAAATGCTCTATAACAACTGCCACCCGCAGACCGGTTTTCTCCCTTTTTTCCCCGCCCATGTTTTAACGGCTTAACCCTGGCGTTTCACAGCCTGGCCGCTTAAAGACTGCGCCATGGCCAGCGCCCTTTCTGTTTTTCGCCACCGGGCGTATCTGCACTATTGGATTATGCGCCAGCTCGTTTCCGCATCGCGGCAGATGGGCGCGGTGGCCATTGGCTTTCACATCTATGGTCTGGCGCGGGAAACGCGGTCGGTCGAAGAATCCGCGCTGCTGCTTGGGTTTGTGGGTCTGGCGCAGTTTTTGCCCGTCTTCTTCCTGTCCCTTCTGGGCGGGCAAATCGCCGATACCTATAACCGCAAAATCATCTTGGTGATCGTTAATGTGGTGCGCCTTGCAGCTTATGCCATTCTGGTGACCACACCGCTGCTTGCGACGGAAACGGCCATCTGGACCATCTTTGCAATGGCCGCGTTGCTGGGGGTAACCAATGCCTTCTCGCCGGCGGCGGCGAATGCACTGTATCCAAACTTGGTGCCGCGCGAGGACATTCGCCAAGCGATTGCAATCAACTCCATTGGCTTTCAAGTCTCTTCCATTGCGGGCCCAGCCATCGGCGGCTTTCTGTATATTTTGGGGCCAGACGCGGTCTATAGCACCTGCACGGTTATGTCCGTCCTCGCCTCCCTTGCCATTGCGACAGCGCGCACGCCGGCCCAGCAAAAACCAACGGCCACGGCCCGCTTAGAACTCATCATCGAAGGGCTGCGCTTTATCTGGTCCAACAAGCTTTTGCTTGGCGCCATCTCGCTGGATTTGGTGGTGGTTTTGTTTGCCGGCGCCACGGCCCTGCTGCCCATTTTTGCCAAGGAAGTCCTGGGCGTGGGCGCAGAGGGCCTGGGCGTTTTGCGCGCAGCGCCGGCCGTTGGCGCAGCGCTTGTCGCCGTCACACTGGCCTACAAGCCGCTAACGCGCAAAAGCGGCGCCTGGATGCTCTGGTCCATTGGCGTGTATGGCGCGGCGACCTTAGTGTTTGGCCTCTCCACACTCTTCTGGGTCTCGCTCATCGCATTGGCGGTGTCGGGCGCGGCGGACATGATTTCCGTTTATGTGCGCCAATCCATCGTGCAGCTCACAACGCCCGATACTATGCGCGGCAGGGTCTCCTCGGTAAGCTTCATTTTCGTCTCGGCTTCTAATGAGCTGGGCGAGTTTGAATCCGGCGTGGCCGCCCGCTTTTTAGGGCCCGTGGGCGCTGTGGTGTTAGGCGGCGCCATGGCGGTGTTCACGGCCGCCATCTGGCCGAAAGTCTTCCCAGCGCTTGCCAGGGTCGACGAAATCAAGCGGCCCGACGACTAAACCGGTCTTCGCCGAGCGGATAAAGGCGATAAAAAGCAGCGCTCGCTGCCGGCCAACGCCATGCTGTGACCATGACGACAGGAACGCCCGCCATGGACCTCTCTCTCGACACGCTCTATCCCAGCGAGCGCAGCTATTGGCGCTCGCCAGAAGGCCAATTTCATGTGCGCCGCTTTGGCGACAAAGGCGGCCAGGCCATTGTGCTGCTGCATTGGACGCCTGGCTCTGGCGCCATGCTGGCCCATGTGGCCACAGCGCTGGGCGAGAAGGGCTATGACGTTTATGCGCTGGATATGCTGGGCTTTGCCATGTCCGACAAACCGGATCCGCAGACCTGGACCCAGGCACGCCATGGCGCAGCGCTTGCAGCAGCCCTAGAAAATGCAGGGCTGACCAACGTGGTCTTGCATGGCGGCCATATGGGCGGCGAGGTGGCCATGGAATGCGCCATCGCTGCGCCTGAACGTATCTCGCATGTGATTCTCGATGGGATTGCGACGGATTGGTCGCCGCAGCAACGCCAGGATATCATCGCCCAAATTGGCTATGACCCGCCGGCCTATGACACAGAAGGCGCGCCGCTCACCTGGGGCTGGGAGAAAACGCTGTGGCTCTGGGGCGCCTGGGCGCCAGGATGCACGCCTGGTGACAGATGGAGCCCGACGCTGCACCAAGCCATGACGGATGTGATGCTCACAGCCTTTGCGCCCGGCGCCATGCGCACGGCCTTTGGCATCTACAATGCCGCCGAGCGCTTACCGCTTGTGCCCAAACCTGTACTCGCGCTGACCGCTGACTCAGACACCTTGCGCACGCAGTTCCCCTCCACGGTACGCGCCCTTCAGAGCGTCAAAGGCCATGTGTTTGAAGGCACACACCCTTGCCATCGCCCCGACGGCGGACCGGTCTATGCAGAGGTTGTCGACGCGTATCTCAGCGGCGCTGCCTTCGCCTGGCTGGGCAAGGACGATGATTTGGCGCCAGCGGAGAAACCCGTTGGCTATGATGTCGATTAAGAGGAGAAGACGCCCATGCCATCCCTGGTGACCCAGGCCCACCGCGAGCAGTATCGCGAGGAAGGCTGCGTGAAGGTTGAAGGCGTGTTTGACCAGCACTGGATTGACAAAGTCACCACCGGCATTGACCGCATCATCGACACCTATGAAGCCGGCAATCAGCCGGAAAAAGTCACCGATGAGAGCTGCCAAGCGCCGTTCTTCATCGATGGGCAAGAGGGCACCTACCGCATCTTGCACGTGGCCGCCTATAGCCAAGAAATCCAGCAGTGGATTACGGGCAGCCCCGCCGCGCAGGTCCTGGCTGACGTCATGGGCTCAGACACGCTGCGCTATTGGCTAGACGGTACCTTCGCAAAAGCCGGCGACGGCGAGGATACCGCAACACCCTGGCACAACGATGAATGCACCTACCCGCTCACCGGGGTGCATTCTGCCTCCCTGTGGATGGCGCTCACCGATGTTGAGGAAGACAACGCGCCCCTGCTCACCCTAAAAGGCTCCAATAAAGACGAACACCGCTATCACTCCACCTTCTCCCCGCAAGACGTGGAACGGCCCGCCAATTTCCGCCCCTGGAGCGACCTGCAAGAGCGCGTCAATGCGCCGGGTGCCCCCATCCAAAGCTGGCCGGCCAAAGCCGGCGATGTCCTGGTCATCCACCCAAAAACCATCCACGGCTCGGCCAAGCGCACCAGCACCCAGCCCGGCCGCCGCCTTGCGTTTTCAAGCCGCTGGATCGGCGACGACATCCGCTATCAACCCACGCCCCTCTCGCTCAGCCTTGCCCTGAAAGACGGGGGCGCAGAACCGGTAGTCGGCGCCCCGCTCCCTGAAGACAGCTTCCCCATCACCTGGCGCCGCGCTGCTTAGGAGAACGGCGAAACCATAAAAGAGCCCATTCAGGCGGTGTTCAGTTGCGCTTTGTCACCTTTGCCATCAAATATGACCACAAAGGCAAGACTGAATGTCCATAAACGCGCAAATTGCAAAGGCGACGGCGGCCCAATGGCTTCGGGCAGCGGCGTTGATTGTTTTTGCTGTCCTGGCGGGGCTGTTTTTAGGCGCTGGCGTTTCGCAGATTGTACGTGCGCAAACGCTGCCGGCCATCTCGGCAGAGGGTGAAAGCCAAGCGGCAGATGATGTGCGCGCGTGGCTGAAGAGCACGCGCAGTTTAACCGCTGACTTCCTGCAGCAAGGCGCGGATGGCCAGTTTGTGCGCGGCAAGCTGACGCTGGCGCAGCCTGGCAAGGTGCGTTTTGAGTACGAGCCGTCTGTGGAAATGCTCATTGTCGCGCGTGATGGAGCCCTGTTCTTCATTGATTATGAAGTCAATCAGCTCAGCCGCTATCCCATTAATGAAACACCGCTGGCGCCGCTGTTGGACCCGGACGTGATTGATACCGTGCCGCTGAGCGTTCAAGAGGTGGCTGAAGGCGCGAATGCCGGCAGTATTTATGTGACCTCCACCGACCCGAAACACCGCGAATATGGCACGCTGACCATGGTGTTTGAGCGCATTGCGCCAGGCGAGGTCAATTTACGCTCCTGGAGTGTGCTGGATGGGCAGGGCAACCTCACACAAATCACCCTGACCAACGCGCAGGCCAATGTGGAAGTGGCAGATGCTGCCTTTAAGTTCCGCGACCCGCGCCGGCGCAAAGGCCCCAGCTTTCGGCGCTAAACCCGCACGCCTTTTCTTGAGACCGTAAGGCCCCTATACAGCGCCGCGCGCAGCTGCTTAAAGTTGCGCTGAGGCAGCAAGAAAAGGGGCATCTTATGGGGCGGCGCGTGTACGTCTGCATCCTTTTGCTCCCTTTGGTGCTTCTGGCAAGCATGGCGCCTGCGCAGGCCCAAATCAATCAGGACCAGGCCAATCAGGTGGCCAAAGCGCCCACGCCGAGCTGGGTGATCCCCCAAAGCGTGCCAACAGGCCCGTTTGAGGCCGCCGACGAGCGCGGCACTGTGCAAGAGATCCTCAGTACTCAGCACAAGACGGGCGCCACGTCTGAAGCAACCTATCGGCGCATGCGCGTGAAGTTCCGCTCGCTTGTGGCGATTGAAGACTTCGGGCCCATCCAGCTGTCCTATGACCCAAGCTACCAGCGGCTGGTGTTCCACAGCTTGACGATTGAGCGCGGCGGCAAGGTGATTGACCGCCTGCCCGGTGCGGCCTTTGATGTGACCACCGTCGAGCAGAACCCCGATTATCTGATCTATAACAAGGCCGTCACCGTGCGCTACGCCTTGCCGGACGTGCGCGCTGGCGATGTGCTGGACTATGCGTATTCCATTGAGGGCAAAAATCCTGCGCTCAAAGGCGCGGCCTATTTCGCCGCCGAGCTGGCCTTAGACATCCCTATTCAGCGCTTGTTTTTAAGCGTGCGGGCACCCACGGATTTTGCCCTGCGCGTATCACGCTATGGCAACGCGGCAGCGCCCAAAACCACCTACCAGAATGGCGACGTGACCTATAGCTGGAGCGCTGACGACTTAGAGGAGTATGTCCCAAAGTGGTACAATCTGCCGTCCTGGTACGTCAATGCACCAGCAGTCATCGTTTCCAATGACACCAGCTGGGGCGAGATCGGCCAGTTTTTTGCGCCCTACTACACATTGCCAGCAGACCTGCCAGCAGAGCTTGAAGCGGTGGCCGCGCAGATCCGTAAGGAACATAGCGCGCCCAAAGCACAGGCCCGCGCCGCGCTGGACTGGGTGCAAAAACAGATGCGCTATCTCGCGCTCGACATGGGGGGCACCGGCGGTTTCATTCCCCGCAGTCTCGATGCGATTTTCCAAACGCGCTACGGCGATTGCAAAGATATGGCGATGGCGCTGACAGCGCTTCTCTCCGCCCTCGACATCAACGCGCAGCCTGTGCTGACGTCCACCCGGCTGCGGGAGGGTGTTGACAAGCTCCCGCCCAGCACGATTGGAAGTTTCAACCATGTCATCGTCCGCCTCGTGGTAGAGGGCGACGCCTACTATGTGGACCCGACGGCGGGCGAGCAGATCGGCACGCTCGATACGGTTGAGCCAGCGCCCTATGGCAAGGGCGTCATCTTGAGCGCCGATAGCGCTGGATTGGTCGATTTCCCAGCCTCCCCGCACGCCTGGCAGCGCGAAAGCGAGACGACCGTGACCGTGGCGCCGAAGGACAGGGACGTCAAGCTGACAGCCCGGTTGCGCCTGAACGGCGGCGCGGCCGACACCGTGCTCATACAGCTGCAGCGCTCGGGCCTGAAAACGCTCGAGAAGAACCTGATCAACCAATACGAATGGCGGTACCCAGACGTGTCCTTGGATGGCGAGATAACCTTTGAGCGCGATGATGACGCCGGGGCCATCACGCTGACTTTGCCGCTGGTGCTTGAAGAGGGCTGGGAGCGCCTGGATGAAGAGGACTCCTTCACCGAGGAGCTCACGCTCTTTGCGCGCTATTTTGACCGATTGCCGCTCTATGACATCGATGAAGAGCGCGATGCACCCCAATATCTCGCTTATCCGGTGCGCGTGAAAGAT
>JBCCDR010000147.1:0-6743 GCA_039030675.1 Pseudomonadota bacterium
CCGCGCCGATGCCAGGCAATATTCTCTCCGTTGCCGTCAGCGAAGGTGATGCCGTCGAGGCGGGCGCGACCCTCTTGGTGCTCGAGGCGATGAAAATGGAGCACCGCATGGCAGCGACCAAAGCTGGCGTTGTGAAAACCCTCCACGTGGCCGCTGGCGCCCAGGTGCAGGACGGTGATGTTTTAGTTGAGATTGGGGAGGAAGGCTGATGCTTCCAGCGCTCAAATTTAATCATGGCGAAGAGATTGATATGTTGCGTGAAAGCGTCGCCGCTTTTGCCCGCGACAAGATTGCGCCGCGTGCCGCTGCCATTGATGCGGATAATCTCTTTCCCAAGGATTTATGGCCGCTGATGGGCGCGCTTGGCCTGCACGGCATCACTGTGCCGGAGGAGACAGGCGGAACTGGAATGGGTTATCTCGCGCACTGCGTGGCCGTGGAGGAGATTAGCCGCGCGTCTGCCTCTGTTGGGCTGAGTTATGGGGCGCACTCCAATCTGTGCATCAACCAAATAAACCGCTGGGGAACGGACGCGCAAAAGAGCAAATACCTGCCAAAGCTCATGTCAGGCGAGCATATCGGTTCTCTCGCTATGTCAGAGCCTGGCTCTGGCTCCGACGTGGTCTCCATGCGTTTGCGCGCCGATAAGCGCAATGACCGCTATGTGCTGACCGGCAACAAAATGTGGATTACCAACGCGCCGGAAGCCGACACGTTGGTGGTCTATGCAAAGACGGATATGGACGCTGGACCGAAGGGCATTACCGCCTTCTTGATTGAGAAGGACATGGCTGGCTTCTCGGTAGCGCAGAAGCTCGACAAGCTGGGTATGCGCGGCTCGGACACCGCGGAGCTGGTCTTCGACGAGTGTGAAGTGCCCTATGAGAATGTCCTCGGTGAGGAGGGCAAAGGCGTCCAGGTTCTGATGTCCGGTCTTGATTATGAGCGTGTCGTTCTCGCCGCTGGCCCGCTCGGCATCATGGGCGCCTGCTTGGATGTGGTGCTCCCCTATGTGCATGAGCGCGAGCAATTCGGCCAGCCCATTGGCACCTTCCAGCTCATGCAGGGCAAGCTGGCCGATATGTATTCCACCTATTCCGCCTGCCGCGCTTATGTTTATGCCGTGGCCGAAGCCTGCGACCGCGGCGAGACCACGCGGAAAGATGCGGCTGGGTGCATCCTTTATGCCGCAGAGAAAGCCACGCAGATGGCGCTCGACGCCATCCAGTGTTTGGGCGGCAACGGGTATATCAATGAATACCCAACCGGCCGCTTGCTGCGCGATGCTAAGCTCTATGAAATCGGCGCAGGCACCTCAGAAATCAGGCGCATGCTGATTGGACGGGAGTTATTTGCCGAAACAGCTTAAAGTGCCTGGATGACTGATTTGCGCCGCGCTGTTTTGATTGCAACAAAACTCAAAGGATTTGTCCAAGCCGCTGACCTTGCTGGGATTTTCGCGCTGACGCCCAGCGCCATTGAGATGGTGCTGGAGGCGCTTGAAAGCGAAGGAATGGTCGTCTCGCGCTTGGCTGGGCAGAAGCTTTCAGCCGCCGGCGCCGGCCAAGCGGCTGCGATATGGGCCGAGGATGCGCGCTTCATTGGCATTCGAGACCTGTTCCGTATTGCTGAAGATGTTGAACAGCTGGCCCCGATTTTTAAGCCCATTCTCTCTGATTGGCGCATGATCAAAACCAAGGATGGCCCCACGCGCAATACGCACCGCGATATCGCTTATGATGATGCGCTCATTGATGAGCTGTTTTCTGCCTGTGACCAACTCAAACCCATCTTGCTGGATTTGGGAAAAGTGCTGCCCCGCTGCGGTTTTTATAAAGGGCGCCTTGAGAATGCCCTTAAAGCCCTGGAAGAGGCTGATACCCGCTTTGTGGCTGATGATGATGTGGACAGTGTCGCCGTCATTTGGTTTGAAGTGGTCGGCGATGTTTCAAATTTGAAAGGCGCCGTTTCGGGCTAAGTGCTGCGTGCACGCCTGGTGACAGGAGCAAAGGCAGGGTAGATATGGAACGCGTTGTGTATGTGGGCGGCGATTTCGTGCGCGAGAGCGAGGCTAAAATCTCCGTCTTTGACCGTGCCTTTTTGTTTGGTGATGCGGTCTATGAAGTCTCCACTGTCCTCGGCGGCAAGCTGGTGGACAACGCGGCGCATCTTGTCCGGCTAGAGCGGTCGCTTTCGGAGCTGCGTATTGACGCCCCCGTTGCGCTGGCGGACATTCCAAAACTTCAGAAAGAACTGATTGCCCGCAACGATTTGGACGAAGGCGTCGTTTACTTGCAGATTTCCCGCGGCGCTGCCGACCGTGATTTCGGCTTTCCCGCCGAGCCGAAGCCCATCCTCGTCATGTTCACGCAGGCCCGGCCGGTTATAGATGTGCCGGCCGTCAAGACAGGCATCTCGGTTATCACCTTAGACGACTGGCGCTGGAAGCGCCGCGATATCAAGAGCGTGAACTTGCTTGCCCCCGTGCTTGCAAAACAGGCCGCCAAAGACGCAGGCGCGGGCGATGCTTGGATGGTGGAAGATGGTGTGGTGACAGAGGGCTCGTCAAACAACGCCTATATCGTCACGGTCGATGGCAAGATCGTCACTCGCAATTTGGGCCACCATATTCTCGCTGGCATCACCCGAAAGGCTGTGTTGGCCCTTGCGGAAGAGGAAGGGCTGACGATTGAGGAGAGGGGCTTTACCCCTGAAGAGGCCTATGGTGCCGCAGAAGCCTTTGTGACCAGCGCCTCCACATTTGTCATGCCGGTGGTGCAGATTGATGGGAAACCCATAAGCCAGGGTGTGCCAGGGCCCATTACGCAGAAGCTGCGCCAACACTATATTGCCTTCGCCGAGGCGACTGCTCAATGATCGGTGCTTTCCAGTGAAACCGCCTTAAGCACCGCCCCAAAAATCGGCCTTTGGAAAGTGCATTTTTGAGCCTTCAAACACCATACCGCCGGGCCTGTCCTCTTTCATGAGCAAGGGGCCGTCTAGGTCCACTACGTCTGCATCATGCGCCAGCGCCATAGCCGGCGCCATGGCAAGCGATGTGCCGACCATGCAGCCCACCATGATTTTAAGGCCCGCGTCTTGCGCTGCCTGCTTCATTGCCAAGGCTTCGGTGAGGCCGCCGGTTTTGTCGAGCTTGATGTTGATCATGTCATAATGGCCGATAACCTTCACCAGGCTCGCCCGGTCATGCACACTTTCATCTGCGCATAGGGCAAAAGGGAAGCTGCCTGCCTTCAGCGGCGCATCAGCATCCGCGGGGAGGGGCTGTTCCACCACTTTAACCCCAGCTTTTGCGAGCGCTGGTGCAATGGCGGTGAAATCTTCGAGCCGCCAGCCCTCATTGGCATCCACCACCAGGTCGGAGTTTGGCGCGGCAGCGCGCACGGCTTCTAGTCGCGGCAGGTCTTCTGGGCTTGCCAGTTTGATTTTCAGCAGCGGTCGATGGTTTTCCTTCGCTGCATCGCTCGCCATCTTCTCAGCCGGACCAAAGCTGATTGTATAGGCTGTGGTAAGAGGGTTGGCCGTTCGTACGCCAAGTGTCTCCCATACACTTTGCTTGGCTTGCTTTGCTTCTAAATCCCAAAGCGCGGCATCCATGGCAAAGCGCGCTGCGCCCGCAGGCATGGTGCTTTGCAAAGCTTCGCGCGGATGTTCCTTTGGTAGCTTCGCGCCGGCAGCTTCGATTTGGCTGAGGACAGACTCGACTGTTTCGCCATAGCGCGCATAAGGCACGCACTCTCCCCAGCCGGTGAAAGTGCCGTCGGTAACTTGGCAAACCACGACGTCTGCTGCATCGCGCCCCCCGCGGGCGATGGTAAAGGTCTGTGCGAGAGGCCAGCGCTCGTGCCGCGCTGAGACGTTAAGCATTAAGCCGGTCAATGATGGCGTCAACGCCAAAGCGATAGGGGTCGGTTGCGGGCAGGTTGTGCGCGTCTTCCAGCTCTTTGAGGTAAGTCTTCGCTTCCTCCTCGCCCAGCGCTTTGGTGTTGATGGACAGTCCAACAAAGCGTGCCGCGGGATTGGTCAAACGCGCCGTCTGCAGGTTCAGCGCCATGCAGTCTGCAATGCTTGGGAGGGGATAATGCGGCAACCCGCGCATATGCGTTCGCGTCGGCTCATGGCACAGCACCAAAGCATCTGGCTGGGCCCCGTGCAGCAGCCCCGTGCTCACCCCGGCAAAGCTGGGATGAAATAGGGAGCCTTGGCCTTCCACAATATCCCAATGGTCATCCTCATTGGCCGGCGCAATCATTTCTGTCGCGCCGGAAATGAAGTCAGCCACGACGGCGTCCACGCTGATGCCGTCCCCGGCAACCAAGATGCCCGTCTGGCCCGTGGCCCGGAACGTGGCTTTCATGCCGCGCGCTTTCATGGCGCGTTCCAGCACCACGGCGGTATACATCTTGCCGCAGGAGCAATCCGTGCCAACGCCTAAGATGCGTTTGCCAGAGCGTTTTTCTCCAGAGCCGACAGTAATCTTGCCGCGCGGGTGACGCACGTCGTGTAGCTGCTGGCCGTGCTTGTCTGCCAAGGTTTTCAGCGCGGGAATGTCGGCTAATTTGCTGTGCAGGCCAGCCGCGATGTCGAAGCCCTGCTCAATGGCTTTGGATAGGATCTCAATCCAGCTTTCAGAGATTTTGCCGCCGCGGTTTGCAACGCCGATGACCAGCGTGCGTGCGCCTGCCGCATGGGCCTGTTCGAGCGATAAATCCGGCAAATCCAGTGTGACACTGCAGCCATCCAGGCGGAGCTGGCCGACGCAGTCATCAGGGCGAAAATCGACGATGCCGCGCGCCGTCTTTGCTGCTAGGGCGTCAGGTGCATCGCCGAGAAACAGCAAATAGGGTTTCTTCAAATCAAACACGATGGCCTCCTAGGCGCTGATGTAGCGGCGCTCCACACGCGGCGATATTCCGGTGAGTATTTCATAGTCAATTGTGCCAGCCCAGTCCGCCATTTGGGTGATCGAGATATCTCCCAGCAGCTGAGCGGTGCTTACTTTTTCGAGCGGATCACATGCCGATACATCTACAACGCAGCTGTCCATGGAAATCCGACCCAGCAATGGGCATTTTTGGCCTGCGATGGTCACATGGCCTTTGCCGGATATGGAGCGTTTCAAGCCATCTGCATAGCCGGCGCCGAGTGTGGCGATAGTCATGGTGCGCTCGGCGACAAAAGTGCTGCCATAGCCGATGGGTGTCCCTGCAGAAATCGTGCGCGTTTGCAGAATCGGCGCCGTCCAGCTGACGACGCTGGCAATGATATCCGCTGCCGCCGCGTTTGGGTGACCGCCATAGAGCCCGATACCGGGACGCGCCATATCCCCGCAAAACGCGGTGCCATTCAAAATGCCGCCTGAATTGCCGAAAGATGTTTTGAGCGGCGCGAAAGCCTTTGTAACGTCCTCAAAGGATTTCTTTTGCAGTGCGTTTGTCTGATGTTCCGGCGTGTCTGCGCAGGCGATATGGCTCATCACAAGGGCCACGCCTCCCTTTTCTAAGCGTGAGATGTCACTGGATAAGGCCATGGTGTCAGCCTCGTCCAAGCCGAGGCGGCTCATGGCCGTGTCGATATGCAAAGCTGCTTTCTTGCCGCCGCCGGCTTGTTCCCACAGCGCGACTTCCTCAGCGCTATTGAGAACGGGGCACAAGGCATGGGCGTGAAAGGCGGTCACGTCCTCTTCGCGAAGGCCTGAGAAGACGAAAATATCTGGCTCTGGCAGCAAATGGCGCAGTGCGATGCCCTCGCTGAGGGTGGCGACGAAGAAGGTCCTGCAGCCGGCTTTGGCTAATGCTGGTGCAACAGCCTCAACGCCCAGACCATAGGCGTTGGCCTTAACGGTTGCGCCGCAGCCGCCTGGGCAGCGCTGCGCAAACGCACGCCAATTCTCAATCACTGCAGGCAGCGAAACGGTCAGATAAGAAATGTCGCTCGGCACGTTACCCAAACACTTTGCTTGGTAACCATGTAGCGATGATTGGGAAAAGGGCCAATAAGAGAAGCCCGGCCAGCTGAATGGCAACGAACGGTAAGGCGCCCCTGTAGATATCGCTGGTCTTTACTGTGTCCGGTGCAACGCTGCGCAGATAAAAGAGCGCAAAGCCAAAAGGCGGCGTGAGAAAACTAGTTTGCAGGTTGAGCGCAATCATGATGGCGAGCCACACCGGGTCAACGCCCAGGACCAACAGGGTTGGCGCCACAATGGGCACGACCACAAACACGATTTCAATGAAATCCAGAAAGAAGCCGAGGAAGAACATCAGCGCCATGACTGCGACCATGGCGCCGAAGGTGCCCCCTGGTAGGTCCGTTAAAAGCCGATGGACTGTTTCATCACCGCCAAGGCCGCGAAACACCAGGGAGAACAGGGCAGCGCCGACGAAGATGGTATAGACCATGGTCGTGACTTCTGTCGTGGACAGCAACGCAGGCTTGAGGACATCGGCCTTGTAGAGCGTGCGCAATGCGGCCAGCAGGCCTGCTGCGGTGAGCACAATCAAAAAGATGGCGCCATATCGCAAAAGCGCGCCCGTACCGCTTTGCGCCGCCTCAAACACAGCGCCTGACAACGCCAGCGCAATGAGGCAGGCCAGCGCTATGAGTGCAATCACGATAACAGCTTTGCTGAGCATTGTTTCGCAACTGCGCAAGCCCCCCAACAGCAAAGCGCCAACGGCGCCAATGGCGGCCGCTTCTGTGGGCGTTGCAAGACCTGTTAG
>JBCCDR010000148.1:0-6729 GCA_039030675.1 Pseudomonadota bacterium
TCTTACAAACCGTCAACGCCTATATGGGTGTGCTGCGTGATGAAGCTGTCTTAAAGCTCAATGACAACCAAATCGCCGTGCTGCGCCGGCAGCTAGAAGCGAGTGAAGATCGGTTCCGTGTTGGCGAGATCACGCGGACGGATGTGGCGCAGTCCCAGGCCCGTTTGGCCGATGCTGTCTCCCGCCGCGCTGCGGCTGCTGCTGATTTAACGGCCAGCCAAGAACTTTATCGGCGTGTCGTCGGGGAGTTGCCGACAAGTTTAAAAGAGCCTGATGTGCCTGTTCTGCCCATGTCTTTGGACCAAGCCATTGAGACTGGCATCGCCAATGCGCCCGCCATCATCGCAGCCCGCTTCGTTGAAGAGTCAGCGCGCAAAGCAGTGTCTGAAGCAAAAGGGGGGCTACTGCCGACACTCAACGGCTTTGCAAGCGTTTCGCGTGCGTCTGGCGTCCAACTCCTTGGCGTTGACGTGACGGCTGACAATACGGCTGTCGTCAAATCCGTTGGTGCTGAGGTGACGATCCCGCTTTTCCAGTCTGGCCGGGAATACTCAGCAGTGCGGCAAGCCAAACAAGTCCAAAGTCAGCGCCTCTTGGAAATCCGTGCTGCCGAGCGCCTCGTGGTTGAGCAAGTGTCGACCGCTTGGCAGGTGTATCAGGCGAGCGTCGCGCAGATTGCCGCCAACCAAGAATCCGTCAAGGCCAATGAGATTGCGCTGGAAGGCGTCCGGCAAGAGGCCGCTGTGGGCTCGCGGACGACGCTGGATGTGCTCGATGCTGAGCAAGAAACGCTTAATGCGCAGGTCAACCTCATCCAAGCCGAAAGTGCGCGGATGATTGCGGCTTATAGCCTGCTGGCCTCGGTCGGTGATTTAACGGCCAAGCAACAAGAACTCGCCGTCGAGCTTTATGATCCTGCCATCAATCTCGATGATGTGGATTGGAAATTGTTCGGTTTTGGCAGAGACTAACCTCTCTCAAACGCTGCAAAAGCCGAGTGGGTCGACAGATCGCTTAAGATTTATTAACCATGAGACATATAGAAATGGGCGTTAACCCATAGAAGCGAGGCGGAGACCCCGACGAGTGCATGGCTGAACAAAGCGCGCAGCAAGAACCTTCGATGGAGGAAATCCTAGCGTCCATCCGCCGTATCATCTCTGAAGATGCGGAGGAGGAGGCGACAGGCGATGCGCCTGCTGCTGAAGCGGTGGAGGATGACGCGCCTGCCGTAGCCGCTGTGCCTGATCCTGAGCCAGAAGCTGAGCCTGACCCAGAACCCGAGCCAGAAGCTGCGGTTGAGCCAGAACCAGAGCCAGTCGCAGAGGTTGAAAGCGCTGATGAAGCGCCTGAACCGGAAGCGCCGACGGAGCCTGAGCCGGCTGAGGAAGAGGCCAACTTTGCCGCCGATGATGAACCGATGGACGCGGAGCCGGCCCTAGACGCTGCGCCCGCCGAAGCTTTGGACGACGTTCTCGAACTCACGAATGTTGTCCCAGCCGATGGCGCAGAGCCGATCGTGTCTCATATGACGGAAACGGCGGCCTCCCAACACTTGGCGGCCTTGTCGGGCCTTATGGTGCGCAGCTACCCAGGGTCAGAAAACACGCTGGAAGGTCTAGTGCGTGAAATGCTCAAGCCGATGCTGCGCGACTGGCTGGACCAAAACTTGCCCAAGTTGGTAGAGCAACTCGTCAACCGCGAAATTGCACGTATCTCGGGGCGCGACAAGTAAGTCATCCTGCGCGAGCCTTCCAGGCCACCGCCTTTCTTCTTTCCCTTTGCCAGTCGCCATGGCAGGAACAGCCCTGCTGTGAACTTTTAAGGGCGTATGTCATTTCATGTCTGATTTAGCGATTGATCGCCAAGACCAAACCACAATTGTGAGAATGACCCGGGCGCCGGTCAATGCCCTGGGCCCGGACATGCTCGCTGAGCTTGATTCGCTCATGGATGAGCTTGGAAGCGCGCCGCCGTCAGGAGGATTAGTCTTAGCAGGTCTTGAAAAGAGTTTTTGCGCTGGCATCGACACCAAAGCCTTGGCCGGCTTTTCGCCCGATGAAAAGGCAGCAGCGCTGGGCCTGATCGATAAAATCATGGCGAAACTCTACAGCCTGCCCATTCCCACAGTCGCTGCAGTCCAAGGCCATGCCATCGGCGCTGGTTTTATCATTGCGCTGGCGTGCGATTGGAAGTTTCTAGCCCTTGCGCCCGGAAAGCTTGGCCTTAACCAAGTGGCTGTCGGCATTAAATATCCACCGGTTCCCATCAACATCGTCATGCGCGAACTCCCCGAGCCGACGCTGAGACGCTTAACGCTCGGCGGCGCGTTGCTGACGGCAGAGGATATGGCAGATTTGAACGTCTTTGACGCGGCTGTGGATGCCGATAGCCTGCTTGAGACGGCAATCGCTCGCGCCGCTGAAATGGCGAGCCTGCCTGGCTTTGCAACCGTTAAAGCCCAAGTGCGCGGCGAGACCGCTCTCATGCTGCGTGGATTGGCTGGATTGGACTGATATGGGGTCTGTGCGGCGCGGGCTAAAGATGCCCCTAAATTCAGCCCGCGCCAATCTGCGTGACAGACTGTTTCGATAAAGCACAATTTGTGCCAAGCGCGGAATTCCCCGGGAAATCAACACTTTGATACTTTGAGTGTAAAAAAAACCGACGCGAGGCTGGAACTCCAGGTCGCACGGCCTCTTCTTAAAACGCGTGGGCGCTATGTGGCTGGTACTCGAATCTTGTTGTACGCCGCGCTTTATTTTGACTGCACTGAAACTGCTGCTTCCAAATGAGGCGCGCATTTGCCATGAAGCGGTCTGAAAACCATCTGAATTGATCTGCCATGTTAGACAAAACCTACGATCCCGCCGCGATTGAAGAGAAGTGGTACAAACACTGGGAAGAGGGCGGTGCCTTTCAGGCTGGCCAGCGCCCGGACGCGGACCCGTTTGTCATCGTGATCCCGCCGCCCAATGTCACCGGCTCCCTGCATATGGGCCATGCGCTGGACAATACGCTGCAAGATATTTTGGTGCGCTATAATCGCTTGCTGGGCAAAGATGTGCTCTGGCAGCCTGGGACAGATCATGCGGGCATCGCCACGCAGATGGTCGTTGAACGCAATCTCGCCAGCCAAGATATCAATCGCCGCGACATAGGGCGCGAGGCGTTCCTAGAGCATGTGTGGGAGTGGAAAGCCCAGTCCGGCGGCACAATCACGCGCCAATTGCGCCGGCTCGGCGCCAGTTGTGACTGGAGCCGTGAACGCTTCACCATGGATGAGGGCTTCTCCAAGGCTGTCATCAAGGTCTTTGTGGAGCTCTACAATCAAGGGCTCCTCTATCGCGATAAGCGCCTGGTCAATTGGGACCCGAAACTGAAGACGGCCATCTCTGACCTTGAAGTTGAGCAAAAGGAGATTAACGGCAACTTCTGGCACTTCCGCTATCCGCTGGAAGATGGCTCGGGCCATATCGTCGTTGCCACTACGCGGCCGGAAACCATGCTCGGCGATACGGCCGTTGCCGTTCACCCAGAGGATGAGCGTTACACAGCGCTGGTTGGCAAAATGGTCAAGCTGCCCATCACAGGCCGGCTCATTCCCATCGTGGCTGATGAACATGCAGACCCTGAACAGGGCAGCGGCGCCGTGAAAATAACGCCGGCGCATGACTTCAATGACTTTGAAGTCGGCAAGCGCAACGACCTGCCGCAAATTAACATCCTCGACCAGGATGCCGCCATTTGCCAATCAAGCGATGGCTTGGTGCCTGAGGCGCTTGTCGGCATGGACCGTTATGATGCCCGCAAGCAGGTTGTCGAGATGATTGAGGCAGAAGGCTGCCTTGAAAAGATCGAGCCTAAGGTCGTCATGATGCCTTATGGGGACCGGTCTGACGTCGTGATCGAGCCTTGGCTTACCGACCAATGGTATGTGGATGCTGAGACGCTGGCGAAGCCAGCTACTGAGGCCGTCAAAACCGGAAAGACAAAATTCGTCCCGGCGACATGGGAGAAAACCTACTTCAACTGGATGGAAAACATTCAACCTTGGTGCGTCTCTCGTCAGCTGTGGTGGGGTCATCAAATCCCGGCTTGGTATGATGAGGCGGGCAATGTTTTTGTTGCTGAAACGCAGGAAGAGGCCCAAGCCCAAGCAGGCAATGGCGTTGCTCTAACGCGCGACCAAGACGTCCTGGACACATGGTTTTCCTCGGCGCTTTGGCCTTTCGGCACTATGGGATGGCCGGAGGAGGGCAATGCGCTTGGCCTCCAGAAATACTATCCCGGCAGTGTTTTGGTCACGGGCTTTGACATCATCTTCTTCTGGGTTGCCCGGATGATGATGCAGGGCATCCATTTCATGGACGATGTGCCCTTTGAGACGGTCTACATCCACGCCCTGGTCCGTGATGAGCAGGGCCAGAAGATGTCTAAGTCCAAAGGCAATGTCGTCGACCCTCTGACGCTCATTGAGAAATATGGCGCTGACGCTCTGCGTTTCACCTTGGCGGCCATGGAGACCCAAGGGCGCGATATCAAGCTTAGTGAGAAGCGGGTTGAGGGCTATCGTAATTTTGGCACCAAGCTTTGGAATGCAGCGCGGTTCTGCCAGATGAACGGTATTGCAGGCTCAGCGCAGATGGATGCGCCGGATGCGACCCTGCCGGTTAACCAGTGGATTGTTGAAGAAGTTGCAAAGGCCGCTGGCGCTATGACGCGCGGGCTGGAGCAGTTTCGTTTTTCGGATGCAGCCAACGCCATTTACAGCTTCGCTTGGAACACCTTCTGCGATTGGTATGTGGAGCTCATGAAGCCGATCTTCCAAGATGGAAGCGAAGCGGAGAAGGCTGAAACCCAGGCTGTGGCGGGCTGGGCGCTGGACCAGATTTTTGTTCTGCTTCATCCGTTTATGCCGTTTCTTTCAGAAGAGCTCTGGCATTCCATGGGCGCGCGCGGCGGCTATGACATCATTCAAGCGCAGTGGCCCCATGCTGGCGAGGCAGAAGCCAGTGAGGCGAGTGCGGATATCAACTGGCTGATCGGCGCCATTACTGCTGTCCGCGCGGCAAAGGCAGAGGCGAATGTGCAGCCGGGCGCTATGATGAGCGCGCATATTATGGGCGCGCAGGCAGAGACGACCCAGCGCATTGAGCGCCAACGTGCAGCGCTGAAACGCCTAGCGCGCATTGAGCAGACACATGTCGTAGACGCGGCGCCCGCTGGGCCTGCACTCCAAGTGGTGGTGGGAGAGGCGACATTCATCTTGCCGCTTGAAGGCGTTATTGACGTGGATGCAGAAAAAGCCCGTCTCGCGAAGGCCATTGAGAAGGCGGAGAAGGATTCCCGCTCCATCGCCGGGCGTTTGGGCAATGAGAAATTCCTCGCCAAAGCGCCTGAGGCTGTTGTGGCTGAAAACCGTGCCAAGCTTGCCGCGCATGAAGCGGATGCAGACACACTCAAGGCCGCTCTTGCGCGCCTTGAGGGCTAGGAAGGCCCCTAAGGCTCCCGCTTTGATGAGGTGATTTTTATCCGCTATGCGTGGTTGTGTAGCCGCATTGAAGAGCGAGGAGAAATCAGATGCGTCTAGCGGGTAAAAATGCTGTTGTTATTGGGGCTGCGACAGAAGGCAATATGGGCCAGGTGGTCGCCCGGGCATTTGCCAAAGAAGGCGCAAAAGTCACTGTTATTGGCCGCCACCAAGACGCGCTGGATAGTTTGGCTGCTGATATTGGCGGTACAGCCTTTGTCGCTGACATTACCAAAAAAGCCGATATGGACGCCGCTGCGGCGAGTGCCGGTGCGCCTGTTCATATCGCTGTAAATTGTACTGGAAACGGTCTCTTAGCGCCGCTTCTTGAGACGACGGAAGAGCAGCTGGACATGATTTCAGACCTGCAATTCAAAGGCGTCTATTTCTTCATGCAGGCCTTTGCGGCGCACATGAAAGAACACGGCGAAGGCGGCTCCATCATTCAAACCTCTTCAGCGACCACAGAGTGCGTTATTGATAATCACGCCGCCTACATTGCCACCAAAGCGGCTGGCGATAGTCTGGTGAAATGCTTTGCCAATGAATTCGGCCAATTTGGCATCAAGGTGAATTCCACCGTGCCTGGCCTCACCGCAACACCCATGGCGGCCGCTGCAGTCGCAACACCGGGGCTTGAGGCTGCTTTTGAAAAAGAATATCCGCTTGGCCGGATTGGGACGGCGGATGACATTGCCAACGCGTGCGTGTTCCTCGCCAGTGACGAAAGCTTCATCACCGGCCAGAAAATCCAAACCAATGGTGGTTTAACGCTGCGCCGCAATCCTACTGCTGTGGAAATTGGGACCTATATTGCGCAAGCGACGGGGCAGGCCTAAGCGCTGCCTTCGGCCTTTCCTTAAGCAACTGGCACTAAAAAAGCCACGACCGTTGAAAGTGCACACACCAATAATAAAACCCTGTACATAGTATCTGTTCCTGCATTCGTTTTGGCGGTGACCTGGCCGCCAAATATGCAGGAATATTATTAAACGCCGTTCAGAATAAATTGGTGAAATCCGACATGGTAAATAAAATCTTTATAAATCATGTCTCTTTGTGGTGCGGGGTCGTTGTTGGGCCGTAATGACCAGCCTCGATAAAGAGCCGCCTTTTCACCATCTAAGGCCCGGGGAAGGGCATGTCCTGGTTGTTGCGGACCATGCCTCGGCGCGCGTCCCGACCAATCTTAAGCA
>JBCCDR010000149.1:0-6720 GCA_039030675.1 Pseudomonadota bacterium
CATGGGTAATGCTGCGTTTTATCAGGGTCCCCAAAAGCTGAAAGCCGAACCACAACCGGCGGCTCATCGAACGGCGCCTCGAAGATATCGATCAGATCATTATCGTGCTTGCCACGATCGCGTGCGGTGTTTGGATGTCAACACAATGGGTGGCCGCGCAATTTGATCATAATGCGTATCTGGGCCCGCGTTGGTTCGCGCTTGGCGACACGCCCATCTACTATCCTTGGCGCCTGTTTGAATGGTGGTATGCGTTCGACGCCTATGCGCCAGGCGTGTTCTCTAAAGGCGGTTTGATTGCTGCTGGCAGCGGCTTTATAGGCGCCTTTTTTGCAGCCATAGGCTCAGTTTGGCGCGGCCGGATGGCTAAAAACCTGACCACCTTTGGCTCATCGCGCTGGGCGAGTTTAAAGGACTTGCGTGCGGCTGAGGTCCTAGTGCCTGCTGGCGTGTTCTTAGGCCAAGCAAACGGTCACTATCTCCGCCATGACGGCCCAGAACATGTGATGGCTTTTGCGCCAACCCGGTCGGGCAAGGGCGTTGGCTTGGTCGTACCGACGCTGCTGAGTTGGACAGGTTCTGCGGTCATTCATGATATCAAAGGCGAGAACTGGAAGCTGACGTCTGGATGGCGTTCCAGTTTCTCCCGCTGCCTGCTGTTCGATCCCACCAATCCCGCCAGCGCCAAATACAACCCGCTTCTAGAGGTCCGCAAAGGCGTCCATGAAGTGCGGGACGTCCAAAACATCGCCGACATTTTGGTAGATCCAGAAGGTGCACTCGAACGCCGGACCCATTGGGAGAAGACGGGGCACGCTTTACTCGTCGGCGCCATCCTGCATGTCCTTTATGCAGAATCCGATAAAACCCTCTCCGACGTCGCCAGTTTCTTGTCCGATCCAGAACGGTCCTTTGAGCAAACGCTGTGGCATATGATGAATACGCACCATTTGGACGACGGAACCTGTCATCCTGTTGTTGCCCAAGCTGCGCGCGAGCTGCTGAACAAGTCTGAGAATGAGCGGTCGGGCGTCTTGTCCACCGCCATGAGCTTTTTGGGGCTATACCGCGATCCGACAGTCGCTGCTGTGACGGCCTCTTGCGACTGGCGCATTGCGGACTTGGTCAGCGCAGACAAACCCGTATCGCTCTATCTGGTTGTACCGCCTTCGGATATTTCGCGCACCAAGCCATTGGTGCGTTTGATCCTCAATCAAATTGGCCGGCGTTTGACGGAGACACTGGACGGGCAGGGCGATACTGCGCGTCGCCAAGTCTTGCTCATGCTGGATGAGTTCCCCGCCTTGGGCCGCCTCGACTTCTTCGAAAGCGCTTTGGCGTTTATGGCGGGTTATGGCTTGCGTACCTTTTTGATCGCGCAGTCTCTTAACCAGATTGAGAAAGCCTATGGCCCGAACAACGCCATCTTAGACAACTGCCATGTGCGCGTGGCCTTTGCCACCAATGACGAACGCACAGCCAAGCGTATCTCTGACGCCTTAGGCACCACCACAGAGATGCGTGCCATGCGCAATTATGCCGGCCATCGCCTGGCCCCGTGGCTCGCTCATGTGATGGTCTCGCGGCAGGAAAGCCCACGACAACTCCTAACGCCAGGCGAAGTCATGCAGCTGCCAGCAGATGAAGAGATCGTCCTCATCTCTGGCCTGCCGCCCATCCGCGCCAAGAAGCTTCGCTATTATGAAGATGCCAACTTTACCGGCCGGGTGTTGCCTGCTCCCAAGCGCGTGGCTCCGGTTCTGCGCAGTCCCAATCAAGCTGACACCGAAGAACGAGATGGTCAGAACCAGGATTGGGACTGCGCGAAAGACACTACCGAAGAGGATGACGGCGGCAAGCAGCTGCAGCCCGCGCTGTCAGACCAGCCTAAGCGACTGAAGCCTCAGCCAGAGATAGACGCGCCCCTCCAGGCGGATGACGACATGGATGTGGAAGCCAAACGTACCGCTGATCTTGCCAAGTCCGCCAAGCTCGCCCGCCGTACCTATGGCGTCGACAAAGGCAGCCCGTCTCTTGATCTGATGGATTTCTAGCCATGCCCAGCACCAAGCCACGCATCTGGTCCTATATTGACGTCGACAACCATGTCCGTCTGATCGCTTTGGCCCGCCGTCCTGGCACCAACGCGTCACAAGTCGTGAACAACGCGCTGTCGGCGTTCTTTGCCGGCGAGCATGAGGTGAAGCGCGACGCCGCGCTAATAAGACGCCTGGACCGCATGACCCGGCAGGCGGAAGTCCTCAAACGCAATCAAACCATCGCAGCGGAAGCCTTTGCGCTGTTCATGCGCTACTTCTTGACGGTCATTCCGCCTGTGCCTGATGCCGACAAAGCCGCCGCCCAAGCGCAAGGGGCAGGGCGCTTTGAGAAATATCTGGAAAGCCTGCAGACCATTCTCGCCGAAACCGACGCTGGACTGTTTGCGACGCTCGAAGATCGCATGGTCGACGACAGCGCCTTCTTCACCAAGGAAGAACTCATGCGACTGCATGAGCCTTTGCCGGATCGGGTCAAGCGGCCGTCACCGGAAGACACGGAGGAGGTGGCCCATGTCTGATGCCACCCAACACCGGATCCAGGCCATGCTGAACACGGCGCTTGGGGCAACTATCTGCGCAGCCTTATCGGATCCGTCTATTGTGGAGGTCTTGCTGAATCCAGATGGGACGCTGTGGCTGGAACGCTATGGCAAGGGGAGAGAGCAAACCGATACGTGGCTGTCACCCCTGGAGGCCGAACGCGTTATTCGTTTAATGGGGAGTTCTATAGGCCAGGAGGTGACGCGCCATGCGCCTACCGTCAGCGCAGAACTGCCTGGCAGTGGCGAGCGGTTTGAAGGCGTCCTGCCACCGGTGGCGACGGCGCCGTGTTTTGCCATCCGCAAAGCTACTGCACAGGTTTTCACGTTGGATGATTATGTTGCGGCTGGAACGCTAGCGGCGGCACATGCACACGTCCTTCGCCAAGCCGTCCTGGACCGTCACAACATATTGATTGTGGGCGGCACGGGCTCTGGCAAAACCACGTTGGCGAATGCTTTGCTCAAAGAAGTCGCTGACACTGGCGACCGCGTCGTCATCTTAGAGGACACCCGCGAGCTGCAATGTGCGGCCACAGACCAAGTCTCCTTGCGAACACAGCCAGGCACAGTCGCTATGGCGGACCTGGTCAAATCCACGCTGCGCTTGCGCCCAGACCGGATCGTGATTGGCGAAGTGCGTGGGCCCGAGGCCCTGGATTTGCTCAAGGCCTGGAACACGGGTCATCCTGGCGGCATTGCAACGCTGCATGCCAACAGCGCCAAAGATGGCCTGCATCGGCTCGAACAACTGATCGGCGAACGCGCCACCAATGTGCCGCGTACGCTGATCAGCAGCAGCATTGATCTGCTTGTCTCTATTACGGGCCGCGGCCCGTCGCGCAGGGTTGAATGCCTGCTCCATGTCATTGGCGTTGATGGCGAGACCTATCGCTGCTGCGAAGCTGCCGTCCCCGATCTCAAACTCATTTCCTCAAAACCATCGGTCATAGGAGACCATCAATGACGTTAGACAAATCCACACTCAAAGCAGCTTTGCTTGTTGGCGCCATTTGCGTAATCGCTGGGCCAGCCCAAGCAGCCGGCTCCGGCATGCCGTGGGAAGGCCCGCTCAATCAGATCCTGCAATCGATTGAAGGGCCGGTTGCCAAGATCATCGGCACATTGGCGATCATCATCACAGGCCTCACGCTTGCCTTTGGCGACAGCGGCGGCGGCTTTCGCAAGCTGATCCAGATTGTTTTTGGCCTCTCGATTGCCTTCACGGCTACCAGCTTCTTCCTTTCTTTCTTCAGCTTTGGCGGCGGGGCCGTGATCTGATGACGCAAGGCTATTCCATCCCCGTTCATCGCTCACTGACCGAACCGATCATGATGGCAGGCGCGCCGCGCGCGGCAGCCATTTTGAATGGCACCATCGCAGCCGCCCTCGGCCTCGGTCTCCAGTTATGGATCGTTGGCATTGGCTATTGGGTTATCGCGCACGGCGCGTGCGTCTTTGCCGCCAAGCGCGATCCACAGTTCCTCGATGTGCTGATGCGTCATATCCGCCACAAGGCGTATTTGGCATGATGAATCTGGCTGAATACCAAAGCAAACAGGCGCAGCTCGCAGACTATCTGCCTTGGGCCTGTTTGGTGGCACCCGGCGTCGTGCTCAACAAAGACGGCAGCTTTCAGCGGACGGCACAGTTCCGCGGCCCTGACTTGGACAGCAGCACAGCCGATGGCTTGGTGGCCGTCTGCGCGCGGATCAACAATGCGCTCAGGCGCTTTGGCTCTGGCTGGGCGCTGTATTTTGAAGCACGTCGCCAGCCAGCCTCAGACTACCCAGACAGCAACTGGCGCGATCCGGTCGGCTGGCTTATTGATGAAGAGCGCCGTGGGCAGTTCACGTCTTCGGGCAACCAATTTGAAAGTGTCTACCACGTTACCTTCGCTTATTTGCCGCCCGTAGATGCCACCCGCCGTGTTGAAGACATGGTGGTGCAGACACCGGACGCGAGAGGGCCACATGCCACGGATCACCTAACGCAGTTCATTGCCGAGACCGACAAAAGCTTGGACCTATTTGCCAGCGTCTTGCCGGAAGCCCAATGGCTCAATGACGACGAGACGCTCACCTATCTGCAGTCGGCAGTCTCCCCGAAGCAGCATTGGGTGCGCGCGCCCGCGATGCCGGCCTATCTCGATTCTGTTCTTGGCGGTGCCGACCTCGTAGGCGGCCTCGCGCCTATGCTCGGCGGTCAGCATCTGCGGGTCCTGTCTGTCCGCGGCTTTCCAAGCAGTACCGAGCCTGGATTGCTGGATGATTTGAACAGCCTTGGCTTTGCCTATAGATGGATGACCCGCTTCTTGCCCATGGACAAAGCGGAGGCCACCAAGACCCTCAGCCGCACGCGCCGCCAGTGGTTTGCCAAGCGCAAGTCGCTGACGGCCATTGTCAAAGAAGTCATGACCAATGAAGCCTCTGCCTTGGTCGACAGTGATGCTGACAATAAAGCCGCCGATGCGGATGCCGCTCTCCAAGCCCTTGGCGATGACGGCGTCAGCTTTGGCTATCTCACCACGTCAGTCGTAGTGCTGGGCGAAACGGCCGTGGACGCTGATGATAAGCTACGCGCAGCTGAACACGTCATCAACGGGCATGGCTTTGTCACCATCGCCGAGACGGTCAATTCGGTGGATGCTTGGCTTGGAAGTCTGCCGGGTCACGCCTATGCCAACGTGCGCCAACCAATAATCCATACGCTCAACCTGGCACATATGATGCCGCTGTCCGCCGTCTGGGCGGGGCCGCAGCGCAATACGCATTTGGACGGCCCGCCTCTGTTGCAAGCCACGACGGGGTCGCACACACCATTCCGCTTGTCGCTGCATCAAGGCGATGTTGGCCACACGCTTGTGGTTGGCCCAACCGGCGCAGGGAAATCAGTCTTGCTGTCCCTGATCGCAGCCCAGTTCCGCCGCTATTCAAAAGCGCAAGTCTTTATCTTTGACAAAGGCCAGTCTGCCAAAGCCATCACGGCCGGCTTCAGCGGGGATCACTATCAGCTTGGTGCAAGTGAAGCAGAATATGATGAGGCGCGCCTTTGCTTTCAGCCTTTGGCGCAGATTGACCAGGATGACGAGCGCGCTTGGGCGCAAGAATGGTTATGCTGTCTGATTGCCCATGAAGGTATAGAGGTCACGCCGGAGCTCAAAGAGACGCTGTGGACGGCGCTGCAGGCATTGGCAACGGCGCCAGTCAGCGAGCGAACGCTGACAGGTTTGTCGCTCCTCCTCCAATCGAAAGACCTCAAACAGGCCTTGCAGCCCTATACTTTGTCCGGAGCCCATGGCGCTCTGCTGGATGCGGATCGAGAGACGCTCGCCTCAAGTGATTGGCAGTGTTTTGAGATGGAAGCGCTCATGCATCAGCCAAGCCTGGTGTTTCCCGTGCTGACTTATCTCTTTCGCCGCCTGGAAGCCCGCTTTGACGGCAAACCCTCCTTGCTCATTTTGGACGAAGCTTGGGTGTTTCTAGATAACCCACTCTTTGCCGGCCGCATCCGCGAATGGCTCAAGGTCCTGCGCAAGCGTAATGTCTCGGTTATCTTTGCTACGCAATCGCTCTCGGATATTGCCAGCAGTTCAATCGCGCCTGCGCTCATCGAAAGCTGCCCCTTGCGCATCTTTCTGCCCAACGACCGCGCGCTGGAACCACAGCAACATAAGACTTACGCCGCTTTCGGGCTCAATCAGCGACAAATCCAGATCATTGCGCAGGCCACGCCGAAACAGGACTATTACTTTCAATCTCGGGCAGGGAACCGACTGTTCGATTTGAACTTAGGCCCCATCGCCCTCGCTTTCTGTGCAGCCTCGTCGAAAGACGATCTGCGTCTCATCGACGATATCCTAGACACCCATGGCGATGAGTTCCCAGCCGCATGGCTCCAAAAACGGGGTGGCCGAAATCACGCACTACTGTTCGTGAGTTTTCTTCGTGCTTGTTCGTTGGTGAACGTGGTGGCGGAAAAAGGAGGAGCGCCTGTTATGTCGTTCGACGAGGAAAGATAGAATGGGCTTTGCTCTCATGTTCACTTTGATTTGGAAGAGGGAGGACTTGACACACAATACGCAACTAACTCCTCTACCCCCACATTGCCATACGCACCAC
>JBCCDR010000150.1:0-6693 GCA_039030675.1 Pseudomonadota bacterium
CGATGATTTGGATCTGACGGTCATTGAGCCCAAAGGCGGCATAGGTTTCTTGCTGCTGGGGTTCTAAGGCCCGGTCATTGGGCAGGAAGATACGCGAGGGGCAGCTTTCAATCAGCGCAGGCGCGATGGCGCTGCTGGCAATATCGGACAAAGACTGCGTCGCAAAGATCACGGAGACGTTCTTCTTACGCAGCACCTTGAGCCATTCGCGGATGCGGCCTGCAAACAGCGGGTCATCCAGAAACACCCAGGCTTCATCTAAGATCAGCAGCGTTGGCTTGCCGTCAAAGCGGGCTTCCAGGCGGTGGAACAGATAGGTGAGGACGGGCAACACCAAAGATGGCTGATTCATGAGCGTCTCCATCTCAAAACACTGCCAGTCGCTTATGGCGAGGGTCTCCGCGTCGGCATCCAGCAACGCGCCATGGGCGCCCGCCAGGGTATAAGGCTGCAAGGCCTGCTTCAGCGCCCCCGACTGCAGCAGCATTATAAAACCCGTCAAGGTCCGCTCTTCGCGCGGAGCGCTCCCAAGCGATAACAGCGCAGACCAAACAGCTTCTTTCACGTCCGGGGTCACATTAACCCCTTCATGCGCCAGCAAACTGCAAAGCCAATCCTGCGCCCAGCTTTGCTCAGAGGGCTGATCAATCCGCGCCAACGGCTGAAAGCTGAAGCTAGCTTCACGCTCGTCAAGATCATCGATTGTGGCAAAACTGTCATCCCCACGCTCGGCCAAACGATCGCCCGGGGCGGCCTCGCCCCAATCTTCCTCTTGTCTTTCCCTGCCCTTCTGGTCTCCTAAACTATAGTGATCTCCTCCAAAGGCTGCCGTGATGGCCTTTGCGGAACTTCCTTTGTCGAAGATAAACACCTGAGCCTGGTCATACCGCCGGAACTGGGCGGCCATCATGGAGAGGAGGACAGACTTGCCTGCGCCAGTGGGGCCAATGATGAGGGTATGGCCGACGTCGCCTTGGTGGGTGACCAGGCGGAAAGGCGTGTGGGAGCCGGTGGTGGCGTGCAGCAACGGCGGTGCTTTGAGGTGGTCGTTGCTGTGCGGGCCTGCCCAGATGGCAGACAGCGGCATCATATGAGCAAGGTTGAGCGTGTGAACGATGGGCTGGCGCACATTGGCGTAGGCATGGCCTGGGAGGGAGCCGAGCCAGGCGTCGACGGCATTGACGGTTTCTTTGATGGTCACATAGCCGCGTCCATTGATGACGCGCTCTATGGCGCGGATGTGCTCGTCTGCCAGGGTTGCCTCTTCACTATGCACCACCACGCTGGTGGTCAGATAGCCATAGCTCACATGGTCTTCCCCCAGGCTTTGCAGGGCGGCATCGGCGTCGAGGGCTTTGGTGTCGGCGTCGCTGTCGACCAGGGCTGAGGCTTCATTGGTCATGACCTCTTTGACGATGGCGGTAAGGGATTTGCGCTTGGCAAACCATTGACGGCGATAGCGGGTCAGGACTTTGGTCGCCTCGGCCTTATCCATCGGCAAGAACCGCGTCATCCACCGATAGGCAAAGCCCAGGCTATTAAGCTCATCGAGCAAGCCTGGCTCCGTGGCGCTTGGAAAGCCTAGGATGGTGAGGACGCGTAAATGCTGCCCACCCAGAATCGGCTCTAGGCCGCCAACCAAGTCTGCACCGCCGAGGATGCTGTCGAGATAGGCAGGCACCGAGGGCACGCGGACGCGGTGGCGTTTGGGTGAGATTGTGGACTGCAAATAGGTCAGCGTCTCCTCGTCACTGTGGAAACGCGCGTCTGGCAAGACACTGGCAAACAGATCGAGGCTTTTGTCGGTCTCGGCAATGAAGCGGGCCAGGTGGTCTTTCACGGTGAGCGGGTCTGCCTCCTTTGGGGTCTCAACAAACACATCTTCGACTTTGCCGACAGCATCGGGTGGCGGGAGATAAGCGAAGGTGAGCGTATAGCGGCTTTCAAACAGCCCACCTGCGTCACTGAACTGCCCGCGTCGTTCCTCATCAATGAGCCAGCCCACAGGGTCACGCCAAGTGCTGTCAGGATAATGGGTGGCGGGGTCACGCGCGGCGCCAAAATACAGCGCCCAGCCAGAGCCAAAACGCTTCAGGGCATTGTTGATGCGCGCGCAAACGGCGATCAGGCCGGTGGCGGTCGTGCTATCGAGATCAGGCCCTCGGAACAATGCGCTGCGCTGGAAGCTGCCGTCTTTGTTGAGGATAATGCCTGGTCCTACTAGGCACGCCCAAGGCAGAGTGTCTGACAGGCGTTTGTTGGTAGATTGATATTCTTTCAAGTTCATCATGATAGATACCCCGCATGGCGGATGTGGCGCAGCAGCACCTCGACGAACTGCGGGTCGCGCTTGGCGGCAAAGACGCAGAGGCCGTGGGCGATGAGCCAGTAACCCAGCCCCACGATCCACAGTTGCAAGCCCAGCCCCAAGGCGGCGGCCAAGGTACCATTGAGAATGGCGGCGGCGCGCGGCGCGCCTGCCATCATGATGGGCTCAGTGAGCGCCCGGTGGACGGGGATGGAATAGCCGGGAGGAATATCAGCCATCAGATGACCGCCCCGCCGCCAAAGCTGAAGAAGGACAGAAAGAAGCTGGTGGCCGTGAAGGCAATGGACAGGCCAAAGACAATCTGGATCAGCTTGCGAAAGCCGCCGCCGCTATCACCAAAGGCGAGCGTCAGCCCCGTGATGATGATGGCCATGGTGCCAATGATCTTAGCGACAGGCCCTTCAATGGATTGCAGGATTTGATCAAGCGGGCCTTCCCAGGGCATGCCGGAGCCTGCAGCTTGGGCTGGGCCTGCTAGGATACAGATGGTGCCAACCACGAGGGCGGCTTTCAGGGTTGAACGTGAGAATGTCATGGCAAGTCTCCAACTGTGGATGGGTGGGAAGGAACAAGGCTGAGGTCTGGATACGCGGCATCAGCGCAGCGGTAATCTTGATCGTCACTGCCAAGCACAGTGAGAATATGCTCCACCCGGCGGGCTGGTCCGCGCCCTGCGATGAAGACGAGGAGATCAATGGCTTGAGTGATCAGGCTGCGCGGAACGTTGGCAGCGCGTTCGCCGACCAACTGCTCAAGACGGTGAAGCCCGTCTTTGCCGCTATTGGCATGAATGGTAGCAATGCCCCCGGGATGGCCGGTGTTCCAAGCTTTGAGAAGGTCGAGCGCTTCAGGGCCGCGCACCTCGCCGATGATGATGCGGTCTGGGCGCAGGCGCAGCGTGGATTTGACCAAATCGGCTAAGGTAACGCCTGCGCTGCCCGCGTTGGCGGCAGCCGTTCGCAGTGCCACTTGATCAGCGGCAGCGCATTGGAGCTCGCGGGTATCTTCGAGCAGGACGACGCGGTCGCCGGTGTGGGCGACCTCTTGCAATAGCGCGTTGGCGAGAGTGGTTTTGCCCGAGCCCGTGCCGCCGACAATCAAGATGTTTTGGCGCTCGAGAACGGCTTGCTTCAAGAGGCGCGCGTGAACCGGAGACAGTGTCCCCGCACTCACATAGTCTTCCAAGGTAAATGCCTGGGCGGCGGCTTTGCGGATGCTAAAGCAGGGCGCGGTGGCCACCGGCGGCAAGACGCCTTCAAAGCGGTCGCCGCTGCCGGGCAGCTCCGCGCTGACAATGGGATGGTCGCGCGTGACGTCTTGGCCCATATGGCTGGCCACTAAGCGTATGACGCGTTCGGCTTGGGTAGCTAAGATCAGGCTATCGGTTTGCACCCGCCCTGCCCCATGGCGTTCAATCCAAAGACAGCCGTCTGGGTTGGCAAGCACCTCCACCACGCTTGGATCATCCAAGGCGGCAACGATCTGCGGGCCCATGGCTGTGGTCAGCATGGCCTGGGTGCGCTGAAGGGATTGATCGCTGCGCTCAGACATCGGCTGTCTCGTGGTTGGAGTGGGTCTCGGGCGCAGTTTTTGTTGATCTATCCGGCGCAGGCTGATGCAGCCGCATGAGCTCTTCTTTGGTGAAGAAGGCGCTGTCATCGACCATCACGTCTTCGAGTGCGTTGAAGAGGACGCTTTCGCCATCGGCCAGCACGGCCTGCAGGCTTTCTAGATACTTCTCAAACCGGCCTGCGCCTTGCGCTTGCGCGGCAGCTTTATCGGTCTCTGGCACGGGCGGGATGACCGTTAAAAAATACCGCATGAACAACGCAAAGGCTTCCGCAGAGATGATCTGGTTGCGTTTGAGGACTTCACTCTGGCGCGTCATGCGATCCAGGCGGCGGATCAGGGCTGCATCGCGCCGCACCTCGTGCTCATTGGCAAAGAAAGCCGAGAGCGCATGATTGACCACTTGAGACGCTGTATTGCCTGGACGGCGCGCTAGAGCCGTCAAGCGCACATGGTTGTCTACATCGATATATGACCAGATTCTGGGTTTGGTGCTGGGCATGGCTTAAAAATCCATCAGATCGAGGGTCGGGCTACCCTTGTCCACACCGTAGACCCGGCGGGCCGCCTGCGCTGCCTTGGATTGATCGGCAGCGGTTTTGATGTCGAGCGCATCGGTACCGACATCGTCCACATCCAAATCCGTCTTAGTCAATGGAGTGGAGTCACCTGAAAGGACCAATTCAACATCCATCTCCGGCCGAAGCTGCTTGCCGCCGTCGTCGGTGGTGTCAGACGACACCGGCGCAATATCTGCGCAGCCCCAATCCTCTATCGGGCCGCTTGATGATGGGGTGTTCATTTGATCGGCGCTGCGCAGATCGGGGGCAGGCAAAACGCGGTCTGTGAAGTTCGCGTCCTCAAAATAGCGGAGTTTTTTAGCCCGGATAGGCGGCAGGCCAGAGATAAGGACGACTTCCTCATCACTGGGCAACTGCATCACTTCACCCGGCGTCAGCAACTGCCGCGCCGTCTCTTGGCGCGAGACCATGACATGGCCAAGCCAAGGGGCAAGCCGGTGGCCTGCATAGTTGCGCATGGACCGCAGCTGCGTCGCCGTGCCGAGAGCATCGGAGATCCGCTTAGCGGTGCGTTCATCATTGGTCGCAAAGGCAACGCGCACATGGCAGTTGTCTAAGATCGCATTGTTAGGACCGTAAGCTTTCTCAATCTGGTTCAGCGATTGCGCGATTAAGAAAGCGCGCAGGCCGTACCCCGCCATGAACGCCAAAGCGCTTTCAAAGAAGTCCAACCGGCCTAGAGCTGGGAATTCGTCCAGCATAAGTAAGACTTGTCGGCGCTGCCCTGCATCGTGATCGGCCTCGAGTTTTTCTGTGAGGCGGCGGCCGATTTGGTTGAGGATAAGACGGATCAAGGGTTTGGTGCGGGAGATATCCGAGGGCGGAACCACCAAATAGAGCGACACCGGTTTGTCTGCACTGACCAAGTCTGCGATCCGCCAATCACAGCTTGACGCAATCGACGCTATGGTGGGGTCGCGGTAGAGGCTTAAAAAGCTCATCGCCGTTGAAAGCACGCCCGAGCGTTCGTTCTCTGATTTATTGAGAAGCTCGCGTGCCGCTTGCGCCACAACAGGATGGCATCGCGGCGCATCCCCGCCCGAGGTGCTGCCCGCGTTGCCACCCAAATGATGCGTGTTCATCATCACCCAAAGCGTTTTCTCAAAAGAGCGGCTGGGATCGGAGAGAAAGGCAGCAACGCCGGACAGTGTTTTATCCGCTTCTGAATATAGGACATGGAGGATCGCGCCCACGAGCAAGGCATGGCCGGTCTTTTCCCAGTGGGTACGGCGCTCGAGCACGCCTTCTGGGTCAACCAAGATGTCTGCAATATTCTGAACATCGCGCACCTCATGTGCGCCTTTGCGTACCTCGAGAAGCGGATTGTACTTGGCGCTTTGTGGGTTGGTTGGGTCGAATAAGAGGCAAGTGCTGAAGGTTGAGCGCCAGCCAGAGGTAAGCTGCCAGTTCTCACCTTTGATATCATGGATCACCGCAGAGTGCGTCCAGCTGAGTAAGGTGGGCACCACCAAGCCAACGCCCTTCCCTGAGCGCGTCGGCGCAAAGGCCATCACATGTTCCGGGCCATCATGGCGTAGGTACGCGCCGTTTCGTTGACCAAGGAAAACGCCAGATGCATTGGTCAGCCCGGCAGCGCAAACGTCTTTGCCAGATGCCCAGCGAGAGGACCCAAAAGTCGACAGATTTTTGGCGATGCGGCCGCGCCACAAGGAGCCAATGGCCGCAAACAAGGCACCAACAAAACCGCTAGCAGCGGCAATGAATCCACCTTTTGCAAAAAGGCCAGGTGCATAGGCGTCGAAGGCGTACCACCATTCAAAAAAGCGCCAGGGATAGTAGACAGGCGTTGCACCCAGAGCGAACCAAGCTGGGCCGAGATATCCGTTGTAATTAAATTGAGCGGCGACCCATTGCGTCGATAACCAAACACCGCAAAGGACGGTCAACAAAACAACGACAATCTGGCCAACTAAAATAGACTGGGGTGACATGGATACGCCTCAACACAATTGTTGAAGCAAGCCTGGCGCCAAAGCAGCCGCTCAGTCTAGGTGGGAAAGCGGGCAGAAATTGCGGTGGTTTGTGTCGTATATAGAGATCAAATGATTGTCTGGGGACTTGAGTGACAGAGTAGGTGTCGAGATTGTTATGCAATTATATTCAGAGAAAACAGCCTAAAGGAGACCTTCCCGCTAAGCTGAAATGCTGCGGCTCTTCAACTCAAAACCAGACCTTGGTCTGCTCTAACGATTC